>CAJXSA010000058.1 GCA_913060595.1 uncultured Ignavibacteria bacterium | reverse complement strand
TGGAAGTGCAGTTCGAGCGCCTGGTGCGCGCGAGTCTCGCGCGACAGGGAATGGACGCCACGATTACCGGGGCGGCCAAGGACTGGCTGGCCGCGGAGGGCTACGACCCCGTTTTCGGCGCGCGTCCGCTCAAGCGTCTCATGCTGCGGGAAATCGTCAACCGCATGTCCGCCGGCATCGTGCGCGGCGACTATCAGCGCGGCAGCACCATCGCCGTGGATGCCGGCCCGGAAGGACTGACGATCACCGCGTGAATCCTGTGACGTTACCCCGGGACCGGGCCGCAGCTGCGCGCAGGGTCCCGGGGTTCGCGCTTCCTCCCTTGTACGAATCCGCCATTTCTTCTATTATGCCCCGGTTGTATGTTCACGCGCCAGAGGAATGCCATGCGCAAGGGATTTGTTCTCCCGTCACTACTTCTTTTCACCCTTATCCTGGCCGCCTGCTCGCAGGACCCGGTTCCGACGGCCGTGAGCGGGAATCCGCGCATCGACCTGGTGCGTGACAGTGTCGCGATGCTCGGCACGGCCGGCGAAGTGCCAATCATCTTTCAAATGGCCGTCACTCCAGGCGGCGACTTCTACGCCGCGGGCGCCGAGCTGCGTTCGGACAACAGTTTCGAACAGGGAAACCTCTGGAAGCTCTCTGCAGGCGGCAGCTGGGTGAGCGCGCTGGATCCGGCGACGCAGGCGCTGGTGACGTCCGTGCGCGGCGTGGCCGTGTCCCCATCCGGCGCGGTATGGATTACCGGCCACCGCAAACAGCCCGATGTGCTGGGCTACAGCATCATCATGCGCGGCTTCGAGGACAACTGGATGGAAGTGTCGCCGGAATCGTCCTTCGAAGCGACGCACGTTTCCGGGGCGGGGGAAGATGATGTCTGGTTCTACGGGCAGAGCGACGTGGTGCTGCATTACGACAACGGCAGCTGGGAATACACGCTGCTTCCCGATTCGCTTTCCGTGCGCTACGGCAACGCGCTCTGGGTGCAGTCGGTGGCCGCCGACGCGGCGAGCACATACGCCCTGGTCACGGTGGGGAACACCACCGATCAGGGGCGCATCGTCATGCAGTATCACAACGGCGTCTGGCAGCCGTTTTACGCGGAGGGAAACGTTGACACCACGGCGCTCCCGAACGGCGCCATCCTTTCCCCGGTTGACCGCGATCTTCGCACGCTGCTGCTGCACCGTGACGGCAGCCTGCGTGGTATCGGCGCGGCGGTGTATCGCTGGAACGGGGAGCGTTTCGAGCAGGAATTTCGTCCGCGCAACGGCGAATCCCTGCTGACCGCGTCGCGCGCGCCAAGCGGTCAGATCATGGCGGGCGGCGTCGCGATGGCCTCGGCGTGGAGCGACGGACTGACCTGGTTCCATGTGCACATGGCACACGAGTCGACGCCGATCATACATGCGCTGGCGTTCAACGACAGCGTCGGCGTTCTGGCCGTGTCCGATACCATGGACGCTTCCTACGAAATCCTCCGGGGCCCCATCAGCCGCGTCACCCCCCCGTAACGCGGAATCCTTTTGCGCGGAAATAGTCCGCGACGGTTTTGCGGTGATCCCCCTGGATTTCTATGGTGTCTCCCTTGACCGTGCCACCGGCGCCGCAGCGCGCTTTCAGCTCCCGGGCATAGTCCTCCATGTCCCGCTTCATGTGGAAGAATCCCATGATGACGGTCACTCCTTTCCCCTTGCGGCCTTTCTTCTCGAGCTGCACGTGCAGTTTCACCAGAGACTTCGCGCGGTCTGCCGCGCTTTCCTTCTTCGTTTCCTTCCCGCCTTCGGGTTCCGCCGGTCTGCCGAACAGGGCGCCGAGATCGGATAAATCGTTCAGTTTTGCGGACATCGCATCTCCTTTCTTTCCACCAGTATAGAGAAAATTCGCGGCGCGGAGCAACAGCATTGCGCGCGGGACCTCGCTTACAATATCCTAACGGAATCGTCAAACAGGGAACATCCTTTCCTAACATTTCGGACGGATATTGATGTACCCTCCCTATAAGAGCGAAAAGGAGAGGGGCAGTGTACAATCAGTCTTTCCCACCCCCGCGGCCTCCATCCTCCGCACACTGCCCCTCATTTTTTTCCCCGCTCACCTCCTGAAACCGCGACACGGAATTCCCCTATGCCTCCTCGGCGGCATTGCGTACATTGAGCATCATGAAGCGTTTTCTGATGATACTGCTCGGCGCGCTGGCCGCGCAGGGGCTTGTCGCCCAGGAGTATGCGTTCACACCGTACGGTCACGACCGCGGGGTGCCGCGCGACATCGTCACCGATATCGTGCAGGACCATCGCGGTTTCGTGTGGGTCGGACTCGCACGCAGTGGTGTGCGCCGGCTCGACGGCCGCAACGCCGTCATGCTCCGATCACCGCATTTCCCGCTTTCGCGGGACGTGTTTGCGCTTGCGGTGGACGAAGACAGGCATCTCTTCGTCGGCGGCAACGCCGGCGTGGTCGCGGTGCTGCTCAACGACGATGCCGCGGACAGCGTGGACCACGTGCTCAGCGGGCTGCTCCGCGACGTCCCGGCGCCGGTGCGTCGGCTCGAGCTCCGTGCCCCGCGCATTCTCTACATGGAGACGCCCTCGGGCGCATGGGAAATGCAGCTGCGCGACAGCAGCCTGACCCGCGTTCCTCCGCGGCCGCCCCGTCATGGCGCACTGGCCGCCGCGCTGCAGGAGGACGTCGTGCGCGACGTCGCCACGGACTGCCTGAAGCGCAACTGGATTGCCACCGACCGCGGACTGCTGCTGCAGGACGAAACGCGCAGCTGGCGTTTCGATTCCTCCAACGGCCTTCCGGTCGAGGACGTGCACAGCGTCATGGTCGATCGCGAAGCGAACGTGTGGTGCGGCACGAGCCGGGGCGTGTACCTGCATGTTCCTGCCCGCGTCACGAATTACTCCTCCGGGCCATCGCTGCCCGCGGATTTCGGCGTCGTACACAGCGTGATCGAAACAGCGGACAGAAGCGTGTGGATGGGAGGAGAGGGCGGATTGCTGCGATTTTTCGACGGTCCCGTGCGCCGCATCACCACGCGTGACGGACTGCCCTCCAATACCGTGCGCGCGATGCTCGAGCTGCCGAACGGCGATCTGCTGATCGGCACCGACGACGGACTCGCGGTGTGGGACGGCGAAAAGGTTTCCGCCGCGCCGCCGCAGCTCGTTCTCCCCGGTCCCCGTGTCACCGCCCTGCTGCAGACCCGCAACCGCAGCTACTGGATCGCGACCTCGGGCGGACTGCTGCACTGGGACGGAAAGAGTACCCGCGTGCTCACGCGCGCCGACGGTCTGCCCGCGAACCATGTGCTTGCGATCACCGAGGACGCCTACGGTCTCCTCTGGGTCGGGACGACGGCGGGAGTCGCCAGCGTGACATCGCGTCTTCAGGTCAGCACCGTGCTGGGCCGTCAGCTGCTTCACCTTCCCGTCCGCGCACTGTATGCGGACGACAAGGATCGGCTCTGGATCGGGACCGACGGTGCGGGCGTGTTCGTGCACAGCGAAGGACGGTCGGTGCAGCTGACGCGCGAAGACGGGCTTGCGGGTGACGCCGTCGGATGTATCATCGCGGACAATCACGGCAGCCTGTATTTCGGAACCGGCGGGGGAATCTCCGTCCTGCCGCGCGCCAACATCCAGTACCTCATGCCCGTCGATTCCGCGCACATGTCCTACTACCGTCAAGGCTATGTTTTTGCGCATCTGCCCTTCCTGCGGGCCACCGCGATGCACACGCTCGGTCCGTCGACGGACTTCCTGACCCGCGAATACGCGCGCGGCGCTGTCATGCGGGACGGCAGCGGGCGTCTCTGGTTCACCTCCGCGCGCGGAGTCAGCTGCTACAATCCGCCGCGGCCCATGGGACACGGCGCCTGGCAGCCGCCGATGTGCCGTCCCGTGCGCGAAGACGGCGATCCCGCCGTTCCGTATCCCATCCATGTCTCCGCGCTGTGCATCAACGACACCTGCACGACGCAGCGCGGGCACATCGATCTGGGACCCGACGACACCGTGCTGCGGGTCCGTCTGCTGCTGCCCACCTTCCGCAATCACGGGCAACTGCGCTACCTCTATCAGCTGCGCGGCATGGAGTACAGCTGGCATGTGTCCACGGACGGGGAGATTCTGTACACCGGGCTCAAGCCCGGGTCCTACGTGCTGACGGTGCAGGCAGCCCTCGGAGAAGGCGTGTGGACGCGGCGCGCCATGCTGCTCGAAGTCGACGTCGCCGCACCCTTCCTTGAAACTCCGTGGTTCTGGATGCTGCTCATCGTCATCGCCGGCCTCATCGGCTATCTCGCACAGAAGCAGCGCCACAGCTGGCTGCTCGCCCGGGAGCGCCGTCGCGCGAAACGCGACAGCGGCGACATGTTCTACAATCCCAACTGACCTGAAAAGGAAACCGCCATGACAGTCGAAGACATACGCGCACAATTCCCCTATCTCGCGAACGGGATGACGTATCTCAACCATGCCGCCACCGGTCCCTGGTCGCGCCGGGTCGAAGAGGCCGTGCAGCGTCATGCGGAGGGACGCACGCGTGGTGCGGTGGAGATATTTTCCGACACCGTCGGCATCATCAAGGAAGCCCGCGGCATGGCCGCCGCGATGATCGGGGCCGAGGAGTCGCGCCTGGCCTTCGTGCTCAACACCTCCGAGGGACTGAACATCCTCGCCCGGGGACTGCCCTGGAAATCGGGGGATCGCGTGCTGCTCGTCGACCGGGAGTTTCCCTCGAACGTGTACCCTTTCCTCAATCTCGAACGTCTGGGCGTGGCAATCGACTGGGTGCCGCAGGTGGACGGCCGCGTCGACCTCAACGACGTCGAACGTGCCATGACTCCGCGCACACGTCTCGTTGCCGTCAGCTGGGTGCAGTTCCTTTCCGGCTTCCGCATCGATCTGCGCGCGCTGCGCGAGATCTGCGACCGTCACGACGCATTGCTCAGCGTGGACGCCATTCAGGGCATCGGCGCCGTGCGCATGAACCTGCGCGAAACGCCGGTGGATTTTCTTTCCGCCGGGGTGCAGAAATGGCAGCTGGGTCCGCAGGGCGTGGGCATCGTCTTCGTTTCCGAACGCGCACAGGAGCGCATCGCGCAGGCGCATTGCGGATGGATCAGTGTGCAGAACGCGTGGGATTTCTTCGATTATCGGCTCGACCTGCAGCCCGACGCGCGCCGGTATGAAAACGGCACTTTCAATTCCATCGGCATCACGGGATATCACGGCGCATTGCGGCTCTTCGAGGAAATCGGCCATGACAGGGTCGCCGCGCTGGTGCGGGAGAACAACACGCATACGCTGAGCCGCGCCCGGGAACTCGGCTTCGACGTCATCACACCGGAGGAAGAAGATGCCCGTGCGGGCATCGTGACCTTCCGTCACCCGCGCGCCGAAGAAGTGCAGCAGCATCTGCACGCACAGCGCATGATCGTTTCCGCGCGTGTCGGACATGTGCGCATCTCCCCGCACTGCTACAACACGCCGGAAGAAATCGATGCCGTCCTGACGGAAGCCACCGCGTTTCTTCAGCGCTGACGCGGATTTCTTATTCAGACGCACAAGTGGTAATTTTCAATTTCCATTCCGCTCCGGCGGATCAGCATGTCACACATTGAACGATAGCAACCCATGAAGAAGATTGTCGAATGTGTTCCGAATTTCTCCGAAGGCCGTGACCCGGCCATCATCGAAGCCATCGCGCAGAGCATACGCGACACGCCCGGCTGCACGCTGCTCGACGTGGACCCGGGAAAATCGACGAATCGCACGGTGTACACCTTCGTCGGTTCCCCGGAGGCCGTGGTGGATGGCGCGCTCGCGGCGGCACGCACGGGATATGAACTCATCGACATGACCAGGCACGAAGGTGCGCATCCGCGCATGGGCGCCATGGATGTCTGTCCCTTCGTCCCTGTCGCCAACGTCACCATGGACGAGTGTGTGGAATGCGCGAAAGCCTTCGGCGCACGCGCCGCGGAGGAACTGGGCATACCGCTCTTCCTCTACGAAGAAGCGTCGACGGTGGAGTACCGCAAGAGTCTCAAGCAGATCCGCGCCGGGGAATACGAGGGCATGAAGGACAGAATCGTCATGACGGAATGGAAGCCCGACTTCGGTCCCGCGGAGTTTGTGCCCCGCTGGGGCGCCACCGCCACCGGGGCGCGTTTTTTCCTCGTGGCCTACAACGTGAACGTTCTCGGTACGAAGGAGCAGGCGCATCGCATCGCACTCAACATCCGTGAGCAGGGCCGCGGCCCCGAGGAGCCCGGTCGGCTGAAGGAAGTCAAGGGCATCGGCTGGTACGTGGACGAATATGACATGGCGCAGGTGTCGATGAATCTCGACAACTACACGATCACGCCGCCGCATGTGGCCTTCGAGGAATGTGCGAAGGACGCGCGTGAACTGAATCTGGCCGTGGCCGGATCGGAAATCGTCGGACTCATTCCCCTCGAGGCCATGCTGATGGCCGCGGACTATTACATCGAGAAGGAGAACCTCTTCATTCTCGACGAGAAACAGAAAATCCGTCTCGTCATCGAGCGTCTCGGACTCAATTCCGTTTCCGCTTTCGTTCCCGAGAAGCGCATCATCGAGTACATGATCGAGGATGAGAACAGCGAGCCGCTGGCGAGCATGTCGGTGCGCGGCTTCATCGAACTGACCGGCGCGCGCACGTCCGCACCGGGCGGCGGTTCCGCCTCGGCGCTGATCGCCGGACTGGGCGCCGCGCTGGGCGCCATGGTGGGATGGATGACCTATGGCAAGCGGAAATTCGAGGAGCACGACGCGACCATGCGCCGCCTCATTCCGCCGCTCGACGAAGCGATGCGCCGCCTCATTCCCATGATCGACGCGGACACCAATGCGTTCAACGATTACATGGACGCTATCGGCATGCCCAAAAACACCGACGAGGAAAAGGCGGCGCGCAGCGCGGCCATGCAGGAAGGACTGAAGAAAGCGGTGGACGTGCCGCTGACCACCATGCGCATCGCCGACACCTGCTGGGACACCATGGCGGAAATGGCAGCGCATGGCAACATCAACTCGAAGTCCGATCTCGAGGTCGGGGCCAAGGCGCTGGAAACCGGCACCTGGGGTGCGTACAAGAACGTGATGATCAACCTGGGAAGCATCAAGGACGAGGATTTCACGCTGCGCATCACCGGCGAGGCCGAGGCCCTGCTGGCGCGCGCGAAGGAAAAATGCATCGAGGTGCTCGGCGTGCTCGACGGCCGCTGATCCCCGGCACTGCCCTTTCCCCTGAACCCGTCACGCTTCCGGCATGGCGGGTTTCTTTATTCCGGCAGTTCCCACAGCGGGATGTAGCCGATTTCCTCGACGATCTGCTGTCCCGCATTGCTGAGCACCCAGTCGATGAACAGCTTGATGCTGCCCTCCGGGGGGGAGGCGGCGAAGAAGTACAGGTAGCGCGCAATGGGGTAGCTGCCGTTGCGCACGTTTTCCGCGGTGGGTTCCACGCCTTCGACGGCGCAGTGCGTGACGTCTCTCCCGTATGCGAGTCCGCCGTAGCCGATTGCGCCCCGCTGTGCTCTCACCTGTGTGATGACGGCGGAAGTGGTCGGGACGGTGGTACTGCGATCACTGTACGGCTCACCCTCGAGCACATGCTCTTCAAAGAACAGGAAGGTGCCCGAATTCGGCGGACGGCCGATGACGGTGATCGGCAGATCCTCTCCGCTGATTTCCTTCCAGTTCTCGATGCGTCCCGCGAAAATGTCCCTCAGTTGTGCGAGCGAAATGTCCCGCACGGGATTCGCGGGATTCAGGTAGACGCTCAGGGCGTCTTTCGCCGCGAGAATACTCAGTCCGAGCGAACCACGCTTCTGCAGCAGCTGCTTGACCTCGGAGGGTCGCAGGGTGCGTGACGCGCTCGAGAGATCCGTCTCTCCCTCGATGAGGGCGCGGATACCGGTTTCTGAACCGCCGCCCTCAGAGTACACCGCGATTTCGGGATGCAGCCTCATGAAATCCTCCGCCCAGCGGTTGACCAGCCGCAGCATCGTGTCCGAACCCTTGATGTGCAGGGTTTCCGCGCCGTCGTCATGCCGCTGCGGCGTTGACGCGCAGGAGGGGATGGCGAGCGCGGCAGCAAGGAGAAGCGCCGCGACGCGAAGCGGGGCGGATGCGAGGGAGAAGCGGCGGGAATGTCGCGTGTACGTCATCGTTCTTCCGCGAGAGATTGCAGACGTGCGTTAATGAAGCGCGAGCCGCGAACCCACTGCGGGGGTTCGTAGGTGTTCGCGACAGCGGCAAGATACGCAAATAGAATTTCCGCATGCTGCCTGACGGCGGCGGGATTGACCGGCTGGCCCGCGTCGTCACGCGGGGAATGATAGCGCTCCTCTCCCCAGCGCAGGAAACGGGCCATGCCTTCTTCCCTGCCGAGATTGCGGTAGCGAGGCCCTTCCATGATCAGCAGCGAGGGAATGCCTGCCTGCGCGAAACTGATCTGGTCACTGCTTGCGAAGGCCTCCATGAGATTGAATTCCGGGGGGATCTGGGAAACGGACATCCCCAGTTCCGTCGCGAGACGTTCGAGGTGACGCTTCATCGTGGAATACTCGGCGCCGATGCCGACCATGTCGTCGAAGGTATCGATGATCGCGAGTCCGTCGACGTTGAGGTTCGCGATGCTGCGATGCAGGGGTACCGCGGGATTGGCGCAGTAATACTGTGATCCCAGCAGGCCCTTCTCTTCGCCGGTGACGAACAGGAAGAGCACCGACCTGCGCAGCCGGAGGTTGCCGGTTTTCAGAACGCGGGCGAGTTCGAGTAGCGAGGCGCAGCCGATCGCATTGTCCACGAAGCCGTTGTATATCGAATCCGCGTCCGCCGCCGGCCCGATGCCGAGGTGGTCGTAGTGCGCGCTGCAGATAATCCAGGAATCGCGCAGCAGGGGATCGCTGCCGGGGAGCGCGGCCATGACGTTCGCCGCGAGGAAATCCCGTTCCCGGAACACCCCGGAGAAGCTTGTGCGCGTCTGCAGCGGGAAACTGCGGACGGAGCCGGTGCTGTCCATGCGCAGCACGTCTTCGTACGTATACCTGCTGCCGCGGAACAGGGCGTTCGTTTTTTCCGGACGCAGCAGCACGCTGAGATGTCCCGGAGTGGTGATCGGCAGCTTCACATCCTCGAAGGAGAATATGCGCTGCCAGTCCTTCCACGTATACCCGCGCTCGACGCGGGGAAGCGGAAGCATGATGCTGCCGCGCGCGCCGCGGGTGAGCGCGATGCGCTGCTTCATTTCCGGGATGGAATAAATGGTCGGCTGCGGGCCGTCGAAGTAGCCGGCATCCTCCGATGCGGGTTCGCCGGAAAGGTAGACGACCACGGCGTTTTCGACGTTGATGTTCTGATAATCGTTGTAGTCGTACTCCGGCGCCACGATGCCGTAGCCGACGAAGACGAGGCGCAGGGGACGCGGGATGAAAGTCTGGTCGCCCGTCTTGTACAGCGTGTAATCCTCTCCCAGCGTCAGCGGAATTTCCGCATCACCGTCATACAGTGTGAGACGGCTTTCGGGGAGAGGAAAGGATCCGTGCAGGGGGAAGCGCTGCAGGTAGGAAGAATCGTTCTCGACGGGGAGCAGGCCCAGACGCGCCAGTTCGGCGGAGAGATAGGCCGCTGCCCGCTGTGCGCCCTCGCGCCCCGTTCCGCGCCCTTCCATCGTGTCCGATGCCAGTATGCCGGCGTGACGCAGGAGACTGTCCGCCGACACACGCTGCATCGCAGATTGTATCGCAGGGGTGATGATCTGTGGCTGCGCGGCGGCACCCGCCGGCAGCAGCAGAAGCGCGGCGAACAGTATGTGCAGTGCGGGAAATCTCATGTGCATTCTGTCGAGAATATACAAAATGAGGACATATACCCCGGCCCATTTCTCCGGTCCGCCCCGGCGCATGCATGTACGCGGGAATCACCTTGCCGCACACGGGGCGGACGGGGTATATTGTCGCGGCGGGTGAGCGGGGGAAACAGTGCCCATGAACACTAATCGAGCGACAGATATGAAAGAAACGACCATCCGCATAGAAGGCATGACATGCAATCACTGTGTCATGGCCGTGCGACGGCAGCTGGCCGGCATTGAAGGACTGGAAGTGGAAGACGTTGAGATCGGATCTGCCGTCGTGCGCTGCGACGAACACGCGGTCGGAAGCGACCGCATCGACGCCGCCATCGCGGAAGCGGGATTTCGTGTCACGGCGCATGAATGACGCAGGGGAGAAAGGAAACGCGGCGGGAACGGGACGCATCGTGAAAAAGCTGGTCCTGCCCGTGCAGGGCATGACCTGCGCGAGCTGCGTACTGCGCGTCGAACGCGCTCTGCAGGCGGTCGAGGGGGTGGACAGCGCCGCCGTGAACCTCGCCTCGCAGAAAGCGACGGTGGACGTCGTTGGGGACACCGATCTCGCCGCGCTCGAGAAGGCCGTGCGAAGCGCGGGCTACGGGGTGACGCTGCCGCGCAGTGACGCGTCGACGGAAGACGGGAGGACACATGAAACCATTGCCCCCGCCGGCTTCGACGCGGAGGCGCGCGCGCTGCGCCGGGATCTCCTTCTCGCCGTCGCGCTTGCACTGCCGGTCATGCTGCTGAGCATGCTGCCCATGCTGCCCGGTGTCCGTGCGTCCTGGCCTCTCGGCATGGCGGAGACGAACGCGCTGCTACTCGTGCTCACGACCCCGGTGCTGCTTTTCCCCGGGCGGCGCTTCTATGCCGGTGCGCTCACCATGCTGCGGCACGGCACGGCGGATATGAACACGCTCGTGGCCGTGGGCACGGGCGCGGCCTACGCCTACAGCACGGTGGCCGTGCTTTTCCCGCAATGGCTGGGTCTCGAACCGGGACACATGGAGGTGTACTTCGACACTGCCGCGACCATCATCACGCTCATTCTGCTCGGGCGCTGGCTGGAAGCGCGCGCCAAAGGACGGGCGACCGACGCGATACGCAAACTGATCGGACTACAGCCGCGCACGGCTCGCGTCATACGCAACGGTGAAGAAATGGAAGTTCCAACAGGGGACGTCCGCCGCGGCGACCGCGTGCTCGTGCGCCCCGGCGATCGCATTCCCGTCGACGGGACGGTGATCGCGGGCGCGTCATCCGTCGACGAATCGATGATCAGCGGTGAGCCGCTGCCCGTCGAGAAGGGTGTCGGCGACAGTGCCGTGGGCGGGACCGTCAACCAGGAAGGCAGTCTCACTCTCGAGGCCACGGCCGTCGGTGCGGACACGGTGCTCGGGCATATCGTGCGCATGGTAGACGAAGCGCAGGGCTCCAAAGCGCCCGTGCAGAAGCTCGTCGACCGCATCGCTTCCGTGTTCGTACCCGTCGTGATCCTGCTGGCCGTGCTCACCTTCATCGTGTGGATGCTGCTGCCCGGCGTGACCTTTACCACGGCGATGCTGCATTTCATCGCAGTGCTCATCATCGCCTGTCCCTGCGCGCTCGGACTCGCCACGCCCGCGGCGATCATGGTCGGCGTCGGTGTCGGGGCGGACCTCGGCATTCTGATAAAGGATGCTGAAAGCCTCGAACGGGCGAAAACCGTCGATACGGTGGTGCTCGACAAAACCGGGACCGTGACAGAGGGACGTCCCTCCGTCGCAGCAATCGTACCGCACGGGGAAATGACGCAAGAGCAAGTGCTCACGCTCGCCGCCTCCGCGGAAACGCCCAGCGAACATCCCCTCGGGACTGCGGTGCTGCGCGAGGCGCGCGCCCGCGGGCTTTCCCTTCGCACGCCGGATTCGTTTCAGTACGAGCCGGGTGCGGGCGTAACCGCTTTCATCGACGGAGATGCCGTGCAGGTCGGGAACGCCGCGCTGCTCGAATCCTATGCCGTGAAGCTGCCCGGAGAGGAAACGCTGCAGCCCCTCCGCGCCGCGGGCAATACGCTGCTGCACGTCGCCGTCAACGGCAGACTGGCAGGAACGCTGGCGCTGGCGGACCGTGTGCGCGCGCGTTCGTCGGAGGCCGTCGCGACGCTGCGACGTCATGGGATTGACGTCATCATGTTGACGGGCGACACCGAGGATGCGGCACGCGACATGGCGCGGCGTGCGGGCATCGAGAAGGTCATTGCAGGGGTGCGACCGGCGGACAAGGCGGAAGAGCTTCGTCGCCTCCAGGACAGCGGCCGCTGTGTGGCCATGGTGGGGGATGGCATCAACGACGCACCGGCACTTGCCCGGGCGGATGTCAGCATCGCGATGGGGAGCGGGACGGACATCGCCATGGAGACGGCAGACATCACGCTGATGCACAGCGATCTGTTCGGTGTTGTCGACGCCATGGCGCTCTCGCGGCGCACGCTCGGGAAAATCCGTCAGAATCTGTTCTGGGCGTTTATCTACAATGTCACGGGAATTCCCCTTGCCGCGCTCGGGCTGCTCAGTCCCATGGTCGCCGCGGCCGCGATGGCGTTCAGCTCGGTGAGCGTCGTCAGCAACTCCCTCCTGCTGCGCCGCTTCCGCGCAGCATCCTCCCGCTAGCGACACCGGGACCATTCGATACGGCGTCACGCATCAATCTTCGTCGGGGGTCTTCCAGCGACGCACGAAGAGTTTTTTCATTTCGATCAGCAGCACGATGGAGAGCGAGGTACTCACGCAGATCATCCATTCCTGCAGGCTCAGCGGCGCGACGCGGAGGAGATCGTTCAGACCGGGAAGGTGTATCGCCGCGACCTGCAGCGTGAGTGAAACCAGCATGATGAGCAGCAGCGGCCGATTGCTGAAGAAACCGATATGCGCGAGGGAGGAATGCACGGAGCGGGAGTTGTGCACGTTCCAGATCTGGAACAGGGCCAGTGTCACGAAGGCCATCGACCGCGCCTTCTCGAGGGGAAAGCCCTGGAGGTCGGGCGTGACATCATAGAAACCGTAGGTGCTGAGCGCCCACTGGTAAATGCCGAGCGTGCCCAGCATCATGATGATGCCGGCGAAGAGTATGGTCACGAGCATTTCCTTCGGCACCAGTCCCGCGCTGACCGGACGCGGGGGACGTCGCATGACGTCGCCGTGCTCTTTCTCGTATGCGAGCGGGAAGGTGCTGATGCCGTCGGTGACGAGATTGATCCACAGCAGCTGCGCGGGGAGCAGGGGCAGGGGCATGCCCGCCAGTATCGACGCCGTGAGTGTCAGCACGCCGCCGAAACTCGTGGCGAGCACGAACAGGATGATGTGCCGGAGATTGTCGAAGATGACACGTCCGTGACGCACGGCGGCCGCGATGGACGAGAAGTTGTTGTCCATCACCACCATGCTCGAGGCTTCCTTCGCCACGTCCGTTCCCGCCCCCATGGCCACGCCGATGTTGGCCGCTTTCAGCGCGGGAGCGTCGTTGACGCCGTCGCCGGTCATGGCCACGATATGGCTGCGCTCCTGGAGCTGTCGCACGATGCGCAGCTTGTGCATGGGGGAAACGCGGGCATACACCTCCGTCATGTCGCTGAGCGCGCGCAGCCGCTTGTCACTCATCTTCTCGATTTCCGCACCGGTGAGAACGTCGATCTGTTCATCATCGAGACGCAGCTTCGCAGCGATGGCCCTGGCAGTGTCCCTGTGGTCGCCGGTGATCATGATGACCTTGATTCCCGCACGGCGGCAGTCCTCGACGGCCTGCCGTGCCTCCTCCCGCGGCGGATCGTACATGCCCTGCAGTCCGGT
>CAJXSA010000057.1 GCA_913060595.1 uncultured Ignavibacteria bacterium | reverse complement strand
GACACGCGGGGTGTGGTTGTCGTGTAATGCTCGTCGAGATCGTCCGCGTCATATGTGACCGAGGAGAACTGCGTAACCATGCCCTGGTTGTTCGCCGTGCTCGGACTGCGGATTTCGAGGAAATTCGTGTTGTTTCCCGGTGCGTACACGTAGAAATCACCGCGGTCCTTGAACTCGGTTCCCGCCTGCGGGATCACTTCTGTCATTCCGCTGGGGTTGTAAAGGTCCACCGCGCTGTTGAACGTTGAGGAAGTCGTGGCGTGCACGCGGATCGCCTGTCCGACCATGTCCTCGCTGCGGCGGATGGCCGGTGCCCACTCGATGCGCACGTTGCTCGGGCTCTCCTTGTCCTGCGTGGTCACGGCCCAGATCGTGAACATGTACCGTGTGCCGTTGTCGAGCCCGGTAACGGTGTGACCGTCTCCGCGCGGAGCGTTGACGACGGTGGAGGTGTTGTCGTCCTGGTTTTCCACGTTGATTTTATACCCGCCGAAATTATCCTGTCCCTCGCTGGAGGAGGGATCCCAGTGCAGGATCACCGCCTGGTCGGAGGAAGACGCCCGCAGGTTGGTCGGCGCGGCGACATCGGGATCGACCGGTTCGTTCGTCGATTCTTCGTCGCAGGCGCTGAAGGTGAACAGCAGCATGACAACAAGCAGGATGCGGAAACGCTTTTCCATGTTTTTCACTCCGTCATTGGTGAAAGTCCCCCGGATTCTCATGCCGCGGGACGAATACTGGGTTAAAACACCAAGATAGAGAATTCTCCGCCAAATCGACAGCATGAAAAAGGCCGCCCCGTCCGGGGCGGCCTTTCCGTGAGAGATCTGCGTCTTCTATCAGCGCTTGGCGAACGGATTGTTCGGCGCGTTCTGGAAGCTCACGACCATTTCCACGTAGCGGTCGTTTCCGCTGCCCTGCACGAGGCGGCCGTTGCTGCCCTTCTTGAGGAGCAGGCGGAAGTAGAAATAGTCGCTGCCGCGCACCAGGCGGCCCCAGTACACGCGGCCGGCAGTCACGGTGCCGTTGTCAAGGGTGATTTCCTTGAGGGTGTAGCTGCCGTCCGCAGGGGGATCGGACGCGAGCTGATCATCGAGATCGTCGATGTCCACCGGACTGGCGTTGGAGAACTGCGTCTCGAGTCCCTGGTTGTTGGCTTCTGCCGGACTGCGCAGTGACAGCGTGGAGCTGCTGCTGGAGGCGAACACGAACAGGTCGCCGCGCTCCGTGAACTCCGTGCCCGACTGCGGGATGACTTCGGACATGCCGGCGTCGTTGTAGAGATCGATCGCGCTGTTGAAACTCGTGGACGTGGTGGCGTAGACGCGAATCAGGTTGTTGTCGGCGTCGAGGTCATTGCGCACCGCCGGCGACCACTCGATCATGGCGAAATCCGTGCTCTCGTTGCCAAGGTCCGTGACCGAGCGTACCGTAAAGGCGTACTGGATTCCATTGCTCAATCCGTCGATGCGCACGCTGTTCACACCCTTGCCGACCGTGATGGGGGTGGGCAGGGTCTGATTCGTGGACAGGTTCAGGATGCTGATGCTGTACGTGCCGAAATTTTCTTCGCTCTCGTCCACGGAGGGCGTCCAGCTCAGGAACACCGCGCCGTCAGCCGATCCGGCTTCGAGATTGGTCGGTGCGGCCACTTCCGGATCGGTGGTGATCGGGTTGTCGCTGTCTTCATCACAGGCGGTGAATGCCACCGTTACCAGCAGGGCGAGCGTGAGCGTTTTCAGAACTTTGAATGCGTTCATGGAAATTCCTCTGTAGATAGTTGTAGGGTGTACGAACAATTCAGAATATCAGGCTCATGTAGCTCCAACAGTCTGCGTCTCGGCAATGTTCCCGCTGCGGCGGCAACGGGAATTGAAGCGCACGGCTGAAAACCGTACTTTGGACGCATCCCGTTTATACGTGCAATATCCATCAATATACGGAATTCCCGCGTGAAGCCTAATGCAATAATCCTGCTCCTGCTGCTCGGAGGCACACTCTCCGCAGGCGCGCAGACACTTCCCGGGGAGCTTCCCCGTCGTCTTGTCGCACCGGTGACGTCCGCCACGGGGCCGGCGCACTCCCCGTTTGCCTTTTCCCGTGAAATATCAGGCGCAGAGGACGTGCTCGCGACTGCCGCCGCGGAAGATCTGGTCGTCGGTTTCCCGAATCCGAATGAAATCCGCGTCATCAGCGGCGACCTGGACGTCGATGGAAACGTGCTCATCGTCAACAACGGGACACTGCGGGTGGACGGGGCGCGTCTCCGTGTGCGCGGGAACGTGCACGTGTTTCACGCCGGCACCCTGGAGGTGCTCGAAGGATCCCTCGAGTTTGCCCCGACGTACCTGTACCAGTACGGGATCACCGCGGCCAACACATCCGCCCTGTGGCTGCGCAACAGTGTTCTGCAGTGCGGGGGATATAATGTCAGCTGCGCGGTGACAGACACGGCCGCGCTGCGCCTCGACGGCAGCAGCATCAGCGGGGGCGTGCTCACGACCACACTGAACGAATGGGCGCGGATCGACGCCGCGGGGAGTTCGAACCTTGGTGAGATGCTCTTTTTCGATTCTACACGCGGAAGTTTCACCAACTGCGACGCACTGCTCAGCTGGCTCACGCTGCCGGCCGCGTCCACGCTCGACGCCTCCATGCCGGGCGCACAGGTGCTGGGGGAGTGGCATTTCCCCGATTCCGCGGCACTTCAGACAGGATTCGGGTACCGGATTTCGTATGCCGGCAGCACGAATCTGCGATGGGGACTAATGCTGGAAGCGGGCTCCGAGGCCACGCTGCGCGACAGTGATTTTCTCGCCGTGGGCGGTCTGTTCCGGGGCGGCGGCGCGGCGGAGGTCATCGGACTGGTCAACAATGCCACGCCCTCCAGCTATGCCTATCCCGCGGGGGACAGGGATGTGCGCTTCGAAAACTGCCGCGTGCAGGTTTGGAATCTTTACGCACTCGACAACTTCCGACTTGGAGTGCGGAACAGCATCATCGGGGAGGTGCTCGCCATGGGCCGCAGCGACGTGCTGCTGCAGACCTCCATCTGTGACGGCACCGGCGGGTACGCGGGCACGCAGGACCAGGCGACCATGCTCTTCCTGCAGTCGCAGCTCTCGGCGCCTGTCATCGCGCGGGACCAGTCCCAGCTCACGCTGCTGCTCTCGACCGTGCAGAGTCATGCGCCGCATGCCGCGGACAACGGTGTCGTCGCGCTGTTCCACAGCAGCTTTCCGGGATTGCCGACCGTGGAAGCGGGTGCCGCCGCGGTGATCATGGGCATTGACGATCGCGCCGCCGCACCCGTCGAAAGCGACGTGCCGCTGCGGGGCAGCGTGCGCTTCCTCGCCGGGGACGACCTCCCCATCCACTTCATATCGTTCTGGTTCGACGCCGCACGCGAGGACAACCCCGAAGAACTGCTGTACGTCGCACAGCCCTCCATACGGGAGCGTGTCCGGGACACCATCGGCATCTGGGACACCCGGGGACACGTCCCCGGCAACCACATCGTGCGGCTGCACATGCGCATTAGCACGGGTGACACCATCAGCATACCGGCGGTCATCCCCCTCGCCGCGGTAAACACGGCCGCAGCACCGGCGGAAGCACGGCCGCTCGATCTGTCGGCCTGGCCGAATCCCGTTTCGAAGGATGCCGCGCTGCAGATCCGTGTCCGGCCCTCGGCGCCGGGTTCCCGCTTCAGCATCAGTTTGACCGATATGCTCGGCCGCACACGGGTGCGTCGTCACGCGGAGGGCGCATCCGCGCTGGCGCTGCCTGTCGACGGGCTGCCGGCGGGAAGCTACCTGCTGCGGCTGACAGAAGGGACGCGCAGCGTCACACGACGGATTCACATCATACCCTGACGGAGACAGCACATGGAACTCACCACCGTTCGCATCGAAAAACCGGAGGAGATGAATTTCATCCTCGGCCATTCGCATTTCATCAAAACCGTCGAAGACCTTTACGAGGCCATCGTGCAGACCAACCCGTCGCTGCTTTTCGGCATCGCCTTCTGTGAGGCGTCGCAGCAGCGGCTGGTGCGCTGGGCCGGCAACGACCAGGGACTGATCGATCTCGCCGTTCGCAATGCGCGCGCCATCGGTGCGGGACACAGCTTCATCATTATGCTGGACAAGGGTTTTCCTCTCAGTATTCTCAACACGATCAAGAATGTGCCGGAAGTGACGCGTATCTTCTGTGCCACCGCCAATCCGACCGAGGTTGTTGTGGGCGAGAGCGCGCAGGGCAGGGGGATTCTCGGCGTCATCGACGGCGAAACCCCGATCGGCGTGGAGACGGCGGACGATATCGCGGTGCGCAAACAGTTTCTGCGGACCATCGGCTATAAACTCTGACCACGGTCGCGCAGCACCAGGACGGTTGCTCATGCCCGACGAAAGTGCTAGCTTCCGTGCCGGTGAAGACCGCGATGAAATTTCCCGCAAACTCCATATTGATCATACGCATGAGCGGTATCGGCGACGTGCTCTGGACCACGCCGCTGCTGGCGAACCTCCGCCTCGCATACCCGGAGGCGCATATCGCCTACGTCGTGCGCAGCAACAGCGCCCTCGTGCTGGAGAACAATCCCGACGTGAACGAGCTGCTGCTGTTCGAAGACGAACGCATTCGCTGGCAGCTGGGCTTTCTTCGCCGACTTCGCCGCGAGCGCTTCGACCTCTCCATCGACCTGATCTGCTCTCCCGCGACCGCCATTCAGTCGGTGGCCAGCGGGGCGCGCACGCGCATCGGCTTCGATTTTCGCGTGCGTGAAAAACTCTACAATCACCGTCTCTCCGCGCATGACGCCAATGCGGGACATGAAGTCGAATTCAATCTCTTCGTGCTCGGCTACATGGATATCCCCGTCCGCACGCGCGATCTCGTCTGGCGCGTATCGGATGATGAGCGCACGCGCGCTGAGTCGTCGTGGCATGCGCTGGGGCTGCCTGCGGATGTCCCCGTGACGGGACTGATTCCCACCGGGGGCTACCCGTCCAAGAAATGGCCGCTCGCGCATTGGATCGCTCTGACCAGGCATCGGGACTGTGCAGACCGCCGATTCGTCGTCTTCTGGGGCAGCGACACCGAGCGCCGCGATGCGCAGGCGATCGAGAGCGAAAGCGGCGGACGGGCGGTCGCCGCACCCGCGGGAAGCCTGCGGGATGCGGCCGCGCTGATGCAGCGATGCAGCTCCGTGGTCGGCAACGACAGCGGTCCGACGCATATCGCAACCGCGCTGCAGCTCCCCGTGGTGACCTTTTACGGTCCGTCGGACCCGCGCAGCCAGGGGCCGTGGAGCGAGCGCGCCCGCGTGCTGCAGATCGAGAACGTCGAAGAACGCTGCTGCCGCAGACTGGACTGTCCTGACCCGGTCTGCATGACGGAAATCCCGCCGGAGCGCGCCGTGCGTGCGCTGCTCGACCTCGAACAGCGGCACGTGAACGGGAGGAACTGAGTCGTGGAAGTATCGGTCGTCATCGCTGTGTACAACAAAGCGGATCTTCTCCGGCTTCTGCTCGCGGCCTATGCCCGGCAGAGCGCGCAGGATTTCGAAGTCATCGTCGCCGACGACGGATCCGGTCCGGAAATCGCGGCCGTGATCGAGGAGGCCCGTAGAGCGCACGGCTATCCGCTGCAGCATCTCTGGCAGGAGGACAGGGGGTGGAGAAAGAACATCATGCTCAACAACGCCATCCGTGCCGCACGCAGCGGCTATCTTGTCTTTACCGACGGGGACTGCCTGCCACACGGGCATTTTGTGGCCGACCACCTGCACGAACGTGAGGAGGGGCATTACCTCTGCGGACGTCGGGTGGAGATGAGTGCGCGCTGGACGGCGCAGCTCGACGAGGCGCGTGTCATCAGCGGGCGCTTCGCGTCCGTCGGTCCACGGGAGTGGTGGGATGGCATGACGGGCCGGGCGCTGCGCATCGAAGACGGTCTGCGTTTTGAAAGTCGTCGCTTCCGGAACATATTGCATGCGTCCCGGCGCGGGATGCTCGGCAGCAATTTCTCCGTGCATCGCGCCGCTCTGGAGCGTGTCAACGGTTTCGACGAGGAATATGACGGCCCGGGCTGCGGTGAGGACAGCGACATACAGCTTCGTCTCGACCGCGCGGGCCTGCGATGCAAATCCCTGCGGCATCTCGCGATCCAGTATCACGCGCATCACCCCCGCACCACCGTGCCGCAGCGCTGCCTCGACCGTTTCGCCCGTCTGCAGGCGGGAACGGCGATACGCTGCGGGCGCGGACTGATCCATGAAGACCCACACAGCGACGAGCGCTCCTCTTGAAAACCGTCCTTCGCATACTGCGGCACGTCCTGCCCTATAAAGGCAACATCGGTATCGCCTCCGTCGCCATGTTTTTCTCCGTGATATTCAACATGGCGACCGTGGTGCTCATCATTCCGTTCATCAACATTCTCTTCGAGAAGACCTATCCGACGATGCAGGAGCTTCCGCCCCTCTCGCTCGACACGCTCAAGCCCTGGGCGTTCACGCAGATGAACAACATGATGGCGTCCACCGATGCGCTGACAGCACTGAAAATGCTCTGCCTGCTGATCATCGGGGCATTTTTCTTCAAGAATGTCTTTTCCTACACGCAGACCTGGTTCATGGCGCCTGCGGAGCAGGGAATAATCCGCGATTTGCGGCAAAATCTCTACGAGCACATGAACCGTCTTTCGCTGAGTTATTTCAGCGAGGAGAAAAAGGGATTGCTCATGTCGCGCATCATCAGTGACGTGCAGCTGGTCAACGACTCGGCCATTGCCGTTGTCAACAGCCTCTTTCGCGATCCGCCGCAGATTATCGTCTATACCGTGCTGCTGTTCATCATCGACTGGCAGCTGACGCTGATCGCGTTCGTCCTGCTTCCGACCACGGGCTTCATACTCGCGAAAATCGGCAACTGGGTGCGCCGCGAAAGCGATCATCTGCAGGAATCGATCGCGCGCATCACCGCCGTGCTGGACGAAGGACTGTCAAGCATGCGCATCATCAAGGCCTTTCGCACCGAACGCTTCGAAATCGAGAAGTTTCGCAAGGAAAACCAGCAGTATTTCCGCACGTTCGTGAACATCAAGCGGCGCAGGGAGCTCGCCACACCTATCACCGAGATCCTGAGCGTGCTTGTCGTCGTCGTCATTCTGTGGTTCATGGGCGACGCCATTCTCTCCGAGCGCAGCGCGATGAGCAGCGGCGTGTTCGTGGCGTACATCTTCGCCATGCTGCAGATGATGCAGCCGCTCAAGTATTTTGGACAGACCATCAACCACATCGCCCAGGGCCTCGCGGGCGCGAACCGCGTCTTCGGCATACTCGACATCGTGCCGCGCATCGTCGATCGCGAGCATGCGCAGGACGTCGATGGCTTTCATGACAGCATCGTGTTCCGCGACGTGCAATTCCGCTACGACACGGGGGATCCCGTGCTCAATGGCATTGATGCCGAGATCCGTGCCGGGGAAGTGGTGGCCGTCGTCGGTCCGAGCGGGGTGGGGAAGAGCACCATGGTCGATCTCGTCCCGCGTTTCTATGATGTCACCGGGGGAGAAATCCTTCTCGACGGCCGCGATCTGCGCGACATCCGCGTGCACTCCCTGCGCAAACTGATGGGCATCGTCACACAGGAAACCTTCCTGTTCAACGCCAGCATACGCGAAAATATCGCCTACGGGGAAGATCGCGCAGACATGGATCGTGTTGTCGAGGCCGCGCGTGCGGCCAACGCACATGAGTTCATCATGGATACACCGGAACAGTACGAAACCGTGATCGGCGACCGCGGTGTCAAACTCTCCGGCGGACAGCGGCAGCGCCTCTCCATCGCGCGGGCGATATACAAGAATCCCCCCATCCTGATTCTCGACGAGGCCACGTCATCGCTCGATACCGAGTCTGAGGTCCTCGTGCAGAACGCCATTGAAAACCTGATGCGCGGCCGCACCTCCATCGTCATCGCGCATCGGCTCTCGACCATTCAGAAGGCGGACCGCATTTACGTGCTCGACGCGGGACGCGTGGTGGAAACAGGCCGGCACGACGAGCTGCTCGCGAACGCCGACGGACTGTACACCAAGCTCTACCAGATGCAGTTCAAGTTATGACGACGTCGTGGACCCGGCGCAGCCTGCAGGACTGGCGTACGTCCTTCCGTGGCGAGGGATTGGACGTCGCCATCTGGATCTCCGTGACCGCATCGCTCGGCATGCTGATATTCAGCATCGCCATCGCGCAGGCAGCGGTGCTCATCGCGGGACTTCTCTGGACCTATGCTCTTCTGCGGGGAAAACGCTGCCCGCACTGGCGCTCGCCCCTGCTGCTCCCGTATTCCCTGTTCGTGCTCGCACGCATGGCAGCCATTCCCCTGAGCGTCGATCCGTCCGTGAGCCTGGATGCCTTCCGAACAGAGATCTTTTTCTACGTGCTGTTCTACGTCCTGCTCTGCACGTTCGATGCGCGGCGGGAGGATCGCATGCGCATGCTGCTGCTGCTGCTGTTTGCGGCGGGAATCGTCGCAACGGCCATCGGTTTTGTCAAGTACGCACAGGGCATGGACGAACGCCTGACATCGACCACCGCGGGATATTACACGCTCGGCCTGTTCCTGGCCGTCCTTTTCGCGATGGGCTTCTCGCTCGGTGATCGCCGGGATCTGTTTCCAGGCCGGGGCGTGTGGCTCGTGGTGTGCGGGATTCTGCTTCTCGGACTGCTGTTCACGTTCAACCGCATGCACTGGGTCGTGGCGGCCGTGGCGGCCCTGGCTGTCGGCCTGCTCCGCGAGCGCCGCATCCTGCTGGTGCTGGCCGTCATCGGCGTGCTGGCGGTGATCGCGGTCGAACCCCTGCAGCAGCGTTTCCTGCAGCTGCTTTCTGCAGGCGAGCACATGTCCGGCCGCGACGTTATCTGGCGCGGCGCGTTCATGCTCATCGGGGAGCGCCCGCTGACGGGATTCGGACTGCGCACGTTTCACCAGGTGTTCCCGCTTTTCGACGAAGCGCCCGACAAGGGAATCGGAAGCTGGCACAACGATTACCTGCAGGTGTACATGGACAGCGGACTCATGGCCCTGCTGCCCTTCGTCGCCATCCTTGCGGCGGCCGCCTATATGGGATGGCGTAATCACCGCGCATGGCCCTCCGGCAGTCTGCAGAGATCAGTCAATACTGCCGTCATGCTCGGGCTGGGCTGCTTCGCACTCGCCGGTGGCATGCTCGATTCGCTGCTTTCCATTCTGTTTCGTACCTTGCTGGCCCTGACGGCTGTCCTCTACGCCGCACGGCCACAGCCAGAGCGTCCCATGGCAGCTGTCGGGGAGGCAGGGAAGGGGGCCGACGGCGAAAAAAACCGCTTGCGACCTGGTACCATGAAATGAGCGCACGCATGGCAAAACGGAATACGAAACAGCGGGAAACGGCGGGTGATGCGTACCCGCTGTACTGCGATTTCAGCTGTCCGCACGCGGATTTCAGCGACCCGTGTGCGGTGGGCGCATGCCGCCGCGATGTCGGGGTCTGGTGCCGAAAGGCCGGGCGGCTGCACAACAAGCATGCCCGCTGCCTTTTCCGAGACGGCTGACCCGGACCGCCGGAGAAAACCGGTGATGCGCAGTCCCTTGACAAAGCCTCGTCCATTCGCTATAATTGGCGCGGTACGTGATGGCAACCGCTTCACGCTTCTTTTTTATTCATCTTCTATCCCTAGGAGAATTGCCCCATGATCTGGACCATGGAACTCGCTTCCTGGCTTGATGACGCACCTTTTCCCGCCACACGTGACGAACTGATTGATTATGCGACGCGCATAGGTGCTCCGCTGCAGGTTATCGAGAACCTTCAGGAACTCGAAGATCCTGATGAAACCTATGAGTCGATCGAAGACATCTGGCCGGATTACCCGGTGGATGAAGATTTCTTTTATGGTGACGAGGAAAACGACTATTAATTTGTTTTGCAGCCACGTACAGCGAGCAGATCCTGGAATACGACACGGTTATGGGCAGCCCGGCATACGCATGCTGGGCTGTTGCATGCATTGCGCCTGATTGTCATCGGTATCATCCTTCCCGTTGTTCCCCTTTCCGCTCAGACCGAGCCCACCATCTTTGACTCCATACTCGTCGACGAAATCCGCATCGAAGGCAATGAAACCTTCGACGAGGCAGAGCTTCTGCTGAAACTCAAAACCGAGGAAGCGCCGTCGGGATTCTCCATCTGGCTGTACGAGTCGCTGAGCCCGCGCTTCCCCTTTGCGCAGGAGCCCGCGTTCTTCGACACGCAGAATTTCCGTGACGACATCGACGCCCTCGGTGTGTTTTACCGGAACAACGGTTTTTTCAACGCGAAGGTCGAGGGTGCGTATGAGTTCGTCGACGAAGGAGACGAAATCAGTGTCCTGTTCACCATCACGGAAGGGAGTCCTTCGCAGATCGATTCCGTCGTGCACCGCAACATCGGTGATCTTCCTCCCGAAGTTCGCGCGGAGATAGATGCCGGCATACTGCTGCGCCAGGATCGGCGGTACCGCGCGGAGGACGTCGCCGCGGAACGGAATCGCGTTCTCCGCATTCTCGGGAATTCGGGTTTCCCGCGTGCCACATCGGACAGCATTCTCGTCGAACGGAGGTTGTCGAACAACAATGTGCTGGTGCGACTGGGTTTCCATCACGGTCGACGCCTGTATTTCGGCAAGGTCACCGAGGAAATCAAGGGCGTCGACGAATTGAACCTGGCGAGGCAGATCGTTTACGAACGGCTGGATTTCCGGCGCGGGGAAGTGTATTCCAAGGAAGCACAGTACGAGGGGGAGACAAGCCTCAATCGTCTCGGTGTTTTTTCCTACGTCCGTGTCAAACCGGATTTTCCACCCATGGAGAACACGCAGGACACCCTGGTGCCCATCACGCTTGAACTGGCACCGCGCAAGCGCTTCGAACTCGCCCCTGCGGTCATTCTCAACAACCAGCTCGATGATGTCACCCTTGGCGGCGAACTCGCGTTCTTCATGCGCAATGTGTTCGGCGGGGCGCAGACACTGACCACGCGCGTCAATCTCATCGGCAGCGGAAGGGATTTTACCAACCGCTACATCGCATCATCACAGTTGAGCTTCGAACAGCCGTACCTGTTTTCCAACAAGAATTCCGGGACTATCGCCGGTTCGTACAGCCTCGTGGGACTCAACGACTCGACGCAGGGAAATATTCTCCAGATCAGCATCGGTGTGCGGCGCTATTTCAGCTCCCGTCTGACCGGTGACGTGACCTGGTCGTATGAAATCTCCGAATTCACCGGTCGGGCGCAGGATCTGCTCGGCGCAGGATTTTTCGGCTTCGACACCACGGCCGATTTCCGCAACTCCATACGCGGCCTCAGTCTCGAGTACGACGAGACCGATGACCTCTTCAATCCTACACGGGGTTTCTCGCTGCGCGGCATTTTCGAGGAGGCGGGATACCTCGAGAACATCGGCCTCAGTCCGCTCCCGCAGCAGGATGACGCCAGCGGCATCCGCGCGACCGAGTACGTGAAGCTCGAAGGACTGCTGCGGCATTTCCAGGATCTCTCGGCCAACGAGACCACCATTCTCGGTTTCAAATTCCGCCTCGGGGGCATTTTCCGCTACGGACGCAGCAGGGACGAGGACATTCCGGTGCCGCCAAACCGTCGCTATTATGCCGGAGGGCCATCGAGCATTCGCGGATGGACATCACGTGAACTCGCAGCCGATCCCAGCGCGGTGAACTTCGGCAGCAATGCGCTGCTGGAGATCAGCACCGAGCTGCGCTGGCACCTCTGGCCGAAGGCCAACAACTGGCTGGACGGCTTCTGGTTCGTCACGTTCGCCGATGCCGGGAATCTCTGGACGGAATTCGACAAGATCGCGGTCGACGAAGCAGCCGTCGCATTCGGCATCGGCATACGCTACAACCTGTTTTTCGGTCCCATCCGCGCCGATTTCGGGCTCAAAATGTATGATCCCTCATCGAGCTCCCATAAGTGGTTCTATGACAAGCGCCTCTGGGGAGACGTCGTCCGCAAGGGTGTTTTTCAGCTCGGCATCGGCCACGCTTTCTGATCACACGCACAAGAGGAATCCATGTCCTGGGAACGCATCATCGGTCAGCACCGTGTCAAACAGCTCATGCGGCGCATGTACGAGAGCAACCGCATGCCGCATGCCATGCTGTTTCACGGACCGGAGGGTGTCGGCAAAGACGCGGTCGCGATCGCCATTGCCCGCACGCTCAACTGTGAGGGCGGCGCATGGGATCCCTGTGGAAGCTGTGCGGCCTGCAGGGGTATCGCCGCGCTTCGGCACCCGAGCCTCAAGCTGATTTTCGCGCTGCCGTCCAAGGATGACGAGCACAGCGCGGTCGACAAGCTTTCGGCGGACGAACTTGATGAAATGAATCAGCAGATCAGCGAGAAGGCCGAAAATCCCTACCATCGCATTCGCATGAGCAAGGCGAGCGTGATCAAAGTCAGCAGCGTGCGCGACATCCGCAAGGAAGCGTCCTTCCGGGCCGGGAAAGGCGGACGCACCGTGGTGCTGATCAGCGAAGCCGACCGCATGAACAGCAGCGCCGCGAACGCGCTTCTCAAGACGCTCGAGGAGCCCGGAGGTGACCTGCTTCTCATCCTCACCACCGCACGCAAGGACGCCCTCCTGCCAACCATCGTTTCCCGCTGCCAGTCCATCCGCTTCGACCCGCTGAGCGAGGAAGACATCCGTGACGGACTGCTGCGCGAGCGCGATCTGCAGCGCGACCAGGTCGACGCGGCGGCGCATCTCGCCGCGGGCAGCTATGCCGCCGCAATGGAGATGGCGCGCGAAGGAGGACTGCTGTCCCGCGAAGAGGTTCTGCAGTACGTTCGCGACGTCGTGCTCAACAATCCCGTCAAGCTGCACGCACGCATCCAGGGGATTCTCGGCAAGGAGGACAGGCAGACGCTCGTTCGTTTTCTCGTGTCGGTCGCAAGCTGGTTCCGTGACGTGCGCGCGCTGCACGAAGGAGCGCCGGGGCTCATCAACAGCGACCTGCGTGAGCCCCTCGAGAAGTTCGCCGCGCATTATCCCGACGCGGACTGCACACGCGCCGTCGATGAGATAGAACATGTCATTGCCCTGCTTCAGAAAAATGTGCATCTTGCAACCGTGATGATCGTGCTTTCTCATCGCCTGCGAAGCTGCATCGTCCCGCCCCCCTGACCGAGTGTTGAAAGGTATAGCGTCTATGGCCTCCCGCGACAATCCCCAGACAGAAGAGAAGAAACAGCGCCAGGATGTGCCGCTCGAACTGCACAAGCTGGACGATTCCGTGCTCGTGTACACCAGCGACGACGGTGATGTCGACGGGAAGGACGGCGAAGCGGCGGCGGGACATGACGGGACAGACTGTCACGGAACCACCGCGGAGGGCGAACGCATCGACATGTCACCCTACGTGGAGGTGATTTTCAAGGGAGAGCGCCGCGGGTACTATGTCAACGCACCGAAGCTCGCGATACAGGAAGGCACCTTCGTGGTCGTGGAGGCGGAAAAAGGCCTCGATCTCGGCGTCGTCGGCGCCATCGGCGACACGGCGTACATGAAAAGCCGCCTGCGCATGCGTCCCTGCAAGGAAACGCCGAAAAAGATCGTGCGTGAGGCAACGGACGCCGACATGAAGGTGACGCTTTTCCATCGGGAGCAGGAGCAGACGGCGTTTCAGATCTGCCTCGACCGCATCGGCAAGCTCGACCTGCCGATGAAACTGGTCG
>CAJXSA010000056.1 GCA_913060595.1 uncultured Ignavibacteria bacterium | reverse complement strand
TTTGGTGGCTGGGTCCGCATCGAGAAAAGCTTCGGCGGAGGTTTTCTGCTGTTCAACGGACTGCGGATTTCCCTCGGATACGTCTACATGCGCAACCAGTCCAATACTGCCTACTACGATTACAGCAGCAACGCTGTCACTCTTGGCATGAGCACGGATTTCTGAACGGCGCTCTCGTAGGCTGGCCTTTATCCCTCACAACATTTCCTGCCTGCATCCGGAAAGGGATTGCAGGCAGTTTTTTTCCGTTCGTGATGTTCGGCCGAACACCGGCACGGCGATCCCGGCAGGAATTGTGCTCCGCATCGGAACTTTGATCGTGAAAAATTGCTTTTACTAAAGTCGCACAACGCTGCGACACTACGCACGCGAACAAAACGGAGCTTACAGAAATGAGCCGCATCGTCGTAATAGGATCCGGTTTCGGTGGCATGGGATCCGCCCTGCGCCTGCTCGCCGGGGGGCATGAAGTGACCGTGGTCGAAAAGCTCGACAAACCCGGAGGCCGCGCCTATGTTTTCGAGCAGGATGGTTACCGCTTCGACGCCGGTCCCACCGTGATCACCGCGCCGTGGCTCATCCACGAACTGTTCGAACTGTTCGGAAAGAGCAGCGAAGACTACGTCCGCATTGTTCCGGTGCATCCATTCTACCGCATCTATTTTCACGACCGCAGCTATTTCGAATACAACAACGATCCCGGATTCATCGAAGAAAACATCCGGAAATTCAATCCGGATGACGTCGAGGGATACCGTGCGTTCATGAAGCGGACCAAGCCAATATTTGAAAAAGGCTTCGTCGAACTGGCCGACAAGCCGTTTCTCACGATCGGCAGCATGCTCAAAGTGCTGCCCGACCTCGTAAAACTTGGCTCACACCGCAGCGTATATTCTTTCGTATCGCGTTTCATCAAGGATCCGCGCCTGCGGATGGTCTTCACCTTTCACCCGCTTCTCGTCGGCGGCAATCCGTTCCATACCACATCCATCTACTCGATGATTCACTATCTCGAGAAGGAATGGGGCGTGCATTATGCGATGGGAGGCACCGGGGAAGTGATCAAGGCGTTCACGCGCCTGTTCGAGGAAGAGGGCGGGACCATGATGCTCAATGCCGAGGTTGATTCCATCGACGTTCGCAATGGCCGCACGTCCGGCGTGACCCTGAAGGACGGCAGCAAACTCGAAGCCGACGCGGTGGTCAGCAATGCAGACGTGGCCTACACCTACCTGAACATGATCGACAGCGCGCAGAGAAAGAAATACAGCGATCGCAAGGTCAAGGGCATGCGCTATTCGATGTCGCTGTTCGTCATTTACTTCGGAACGACGAAACAATACCCCGACATCGCGCATCACGACATCATTCTCAGTCACCGGTATCGCGAGCTTCTCGAGGATATTTTCACACGGAAGACGCTCGCCGAGGACTTCTCCCTCTACCTGCATCGTCCCACCGCGACCGACCCTTCGATGGCCCCGGAAGGCGGCGATGCCTTCTACGCGCTCATCCCTGTCCCCCACAACGCATCCGGCATCGACTGGTCGCAGGAAGGCCCGCGCTTCAAGGAACGAGTGTTCTCTTTCCTCGAGGAGCATTATCTCCCCGGCTTGCGCGACCATCTCGCCACGGAGCGCATCTTCACACCGGACGATTTCGAATCGCGCCTCAACAGCCATCTCGGCTCGGCATTTTCCATCGAACCGGTGCTCACGCAAAGCGCCTGGTTCCGACCGCACAACCGCAGCGAGGATGTGGAGAATCTGTATTTCACAGGTGCGGGCACGCACCCCGGCGCCGGACTCCCCGGAGTGCTTTCCTCGGCAAAAATCGTGGAATCACTTATCGGCCCCGCATCCAACGGCTCGGCCTGACGCGGAAGCTGCCGGACGCGATCGACCTGCCCCGCGAGAGCGGCTAAAGAACTCCTTCGATTCCCGACCGTATCATCATGACGGCGATGCCGGCCATGAACAGCGACGCGACTTTCGCGAACGCCTGCGACCCGGCTTCACCCATGATGCGGATGATCCACTTCGAATTCAGCAGAAGGATGAGCACGAGGACGAAATTGGCCACGAGCGCGCCCATGGTCATCTCGAGTCCCTGCGTATCGACGAGAATCAGTATGGTCGTGAGCGCAGCCGGTCCCATGATGAGGGGGATGCCGATGGGAACCACGCCGACGCTGGACTTGGGCCTGCGGCGGCTTTCCCCGTTGGATGACGCGAGATCCTGTATGGCCAGCACGAGCAGCAGGATGCCCCCGCCGATGCGGAAATCATGGGAGGTGATGCCGAGGAACTCGAACAGCGCCGTTCCGGTGAAAAGAAAAATGATGGCGATGATAAATGCGGTGGAGGCCGCGCTGTAAATCAGCTTCCGCAGGTCGCGGCCTTCGATGCCCTGCGTCAGCGCGAGGAACAGAGGGATGAGGCCCAGCGTGTCCATGGCGACGAACAGGGGGATGAACGTCTTGATGAATGTTTCGAACATGGGGGTGCTTCGATATGTGTGATCAGCGGCTCCCTGCCGCAAGGAAGATGGATTGTAACAGTTCTTTTCTCCCTATGCCCTTCAGGCTGGAAAGCATAATGATACGATTGCGATAGCCGATCTCCTCCAGGGACGCGGTGAGCGTGCGTTCCTGCCGAACCCTCTCCCCCTGTTTGAGCTTATCAACCTTTGTGAGCACGGCCTGCACGGGGAATCCCTCCTCGACAAACCAGCGCAGAACGCGCGCATCCGATTCCTGCAGCGGCAGACGCGAATCGAACAGCTGCACGACGAGCGCGAGCGGACGCCCGCTTTCGAAGTAGTTCGTGATCAGCTTCCCCCAGCTGCGGCGATGCGCCTTCGAGGTCTTGGCATAGCCATACCCCGGCAGATCGACGAAGCGAAAGTCCTCGTCTACCCGGTAGAAATTGATCTCCTGCGTCTTCCCCGGGGTCGTGCTCACCCGCGCGAGCTGCTTCGTCCCGAGCAGTGCATTGAGCAGGGACGATTTCCCGACATTGGAACGTCCCGCGAATGCGATTTCGGGGAGTGTCCCTTCAGGGAACTGATGCGGCGACGCCGCTCCTATTTCAAATGTTGCGCGAAAATGCATGGTGCAAAAAAAACGCCGTGGCACGAGACCACGGCGCAAATCGATCTATGACTTCGTGGTCAGGCTTTCTTCTCTTCCTTATCGTCGCCGGTCACCGCATCCTTGACATCCTCTGCTTTCTCGGCAGCGGCATCGGCGGCTTTTTCGGCGGTCTCTTCGACCTTGTCGACGACCTCTTCCGCGGTCTCCGCGACCTTCTCTGCCGCTTCCTCGACCGTGTCCTTCACCTCGTCCACCACGTCAGCAGCAGCATCGGCAGCATTCTCCGCTGCTTCTTCGACCTTTTCGGTCACGCCACCGGCGGCCTCTTCTTCGGCCTTTTTCTTGCGCTCTTCCGCGGCTTTGCGGCGCTGCGCGGCGGCCTTTGAACGTGCGGCACGTTCCTTGCGCTGCTTGCTGTCCTGTGCCTCGTTGTAATCCACCAGTTCGATCACGGCCATTTCCGCGCCGTCACCGATGCGGTGCCCGAGTTTCAGCACACGGGTGTAGCCGCCCGCACGGGTGCCGACCTTCTCCGCGATTTCCGAGAACAGAAGCTGGAGGGCTTCCTTGTCACGAATGAACTTTGCGATCTCGCGACGCGCATGCACGTCCACCGGATCTCCGCTCTGCTCGCGCAGGTACGCGTTGCGTGCGCGCGTGATCAGCGGCTCGATGATGCGACGTGTCTCCTTCGCTTTCGCGGTGGTGGTGCGGATGCGTTTGTGTTTGATAAGCGCCGTGGAGAGCGCAGAGAGCAGGGCTTTGCGGTGGCTGGCAGACCTGCTGAGTCTTTTTCCAACTTTTGCGTGTCTCATGGTGTGTTCTATTCCTCAGTTTACTCGTCTTCCTGCGAAGAACCGTCAGAAATGTACTGTTCGACATTCATACCGAAATGCAATCCGAAATCATCCACAATGGCCCCGAGTTCTGCAAGGGATTTACGGCCAAAATTGCGGAACTTCAGCATTTCCGCCTCTTCGCGGCGGACAAGATCGGCAATAGTTTTAATGTTGGCTGCCTTCAGGCAGTTATGGGAGCGCACGGAAAGCTCGAGATCGTCGACGGAAGTCAACAGGATCTTGCGTACGCGTGCGGTTTCGTCGTCTTCAGGAGTGGCTTCTTCTTCGTCCTTCTTCGACATGTCGAAGTTGATGAACATCTGCACATGGTCAAGAAGAATCTTGGCCGACTGGGAAATCGCGTCTTCCGGCGTAATCGAACCGTCGGTGTTGATTTCGAGCGTGAGTTTGTCGTAATCGGTGCTGCCGCCGACGCGCGTGTTTTCCACGAGGACCTTGACGTTTTTGATCGGCGTGAAGATCGCATCGATGGAGATCGTACCGATCGGCTGATCCGGCATCTTGTTCTCATCAGCGGGGACATATCCGCGGCCGCGGTTCACACGCAGTTCGACATCAAACTCGGCCTCAGGGCCCAGCGTGCAGATGTACTTCTCCGGATTCAGAACCTCGAATTCCGAAGTGGCCGCCTGGATATCCGCGGCGGTGAAGGTGTGCTGCCCCTTCAGCGGAATGGTGATCGTGCTCGCCTTGGGGTTGAGCGACTTGAAGCGCACTTCCTTGAGATTGAGAATGATTTCCGACACATCCTCCACGACCCCGTGTATGGTGGAGAACTCGTGCATCACTTTGTCGATCTTGACAGATGTGATTGCCAGACCGGTCAGCGAGGAAAGGAGAACTCGACGAAAGGAGTTCCCGATCGTAGTTCCGTAACCCTTTTCAAGCGGCTGAATGACGAACCGTCCAAACGTGTCGGTGTAGGTTGCCTCGTCCAGGACGATGCCGTCGGGCATTTGAATCATTGTCGTACTCATCTGGTATTCTGTTCTCCTGTTAAAGGGTTCTGACTCTGGTCGTTGCCCTACGCCGTGGGATCGGCGTGCGGGTGTTCACCCGCCGGTTTCTCCTGCGCAACCTGCGCTGCCGTCAGACGCGCCGACGTTTCGGGGGACGGCAGCCGTTGTGCGGAATGGGCGTGACATCGCGGATTGCCATGATCTCGAGACCAGTCGTCTGGAGTGCACGGATCGCTGCCTCACGACCCGAACCAGGGCCCTTTACATACACTTCAACTTTGCGGAGTCCCAGGTCGTAGGCTTCCTTCGCGGCGCCCTCTGCGGAGGTCTGTGCTGCGTACGGGGTGTTCTTGCGCGAGCCCTTGAAACCGTTCTTTCCGGCGGAGGACCATGAGATCGTATTGCCGTAGACGTCGGTGAGGGTCACGATCACGTTGTTGAACGTGGCCTTGATATAGGCGCGTCCCGTCGTGTCGACCTGGATTTTCTTTTTCGTTTTCTTAACGGATTTAGCCACTGCTGCTCCTGCTATATGCTCACGATAACTTACTGACTATTTCTTGCCCGGGGCTTTCTTCTTGCCGGCGACGGTCTTCCTGCGGCCCTTGCGGGTGCGCGCGTTGGTCTTGGTGCGCTGACCGCGCGCGGGAAGTCCACGGCGGTGACGAAGACCGCGGTAGCAGCCGATGTCCATCAGTCGCTTGATGTTCATCTGCATTTCGCTGCGCACGGCGCCTTCCACCTTCATACCCTGGACGATATTGCGAATGGCGCTGACCTCATCGTCGCTGAGAGCCTCGATTTTCTTGTCGTGAGGGATGCCGGCCTGATCGAGAATGCTTCCGGCAGTGGAACGTCCCACGCCGTAGATGTACGTCAGTGCGATGACGGCGTGTTTCGTTCTCGGTAAATCGACTCCTGCTATACGTGCCAACTGTTACTCCTTGCAGCTCGGTGATGAGTTCTAATAGTGTTCGACATTAACCTTGGCGTTGCTTGTGCTTCGGATTCGTGCAGATGACACGCACCACACCTTTGCGGCGGATAATCTTGCACTTGTCACAAATTTTCTTCACAGACGCACGGACTTTCATGGGTTCTCCACGATATCTATTTGTAGCGATAAGTAATTCTGCCCTTGGTCAGATCGTACGGTGACAGTTCCACCGTCACCTTGTCACCCTGGAGGATGCGGATGAAATGCATGCGCATCTTGCCAGAGACATGCGCAAGCACCTCATGGCCGTTCTCCAGTTTCACCTTGAACATTGCGTTCGGGAGCGTTTCCGTTATGACACCGTCTACGGTGATTGAGCCCTGTTTAGCCATTCTTTCGTTCGAAGTGATTAGTGAGCGTTACTGGTCCGTCTTTCGAGATGTACACTGTGTGCTCAAAATGCGCAGACGCGGAACCGTCCCGCGTGAGCACCGTCCATCCGTTGGCGGCGATCCTGACCTTGAAGCTGCCGTAGTTCACCATGGGTTCGATCGCCAGGGTCATGCCGACGTCAAGCGTCGGGCCGTTTCCCGCGCGGCCGAAATTCGGCACGGGCGGTTCCTCGTGCAGCTTCCTTCCGATGCCGTGTCCGACGAGGTCGCGAACCACGGCAAATCCATTTTCTTCGACGTGCTGCTGAATTGCGGCGGAGATGTCCTGCAGCTTGCCGCCCGGCACCGCTTTCGCGATTCCGCGAAACAGCGATTCCCTGGTGACGTCCATCAGGCGCTGTTTCTCCGGGTCCACTCTGCCTACCGGCAGGGTTATGGCGCCATCGCCGAAAAACCCGTTTTTCTCCGTTCCGACGTCAATCGAAACGATCTGTCCTTCCTCCAGGGCCCGCTCGGTCGGGATACCATGCACGACTTCGTCGTCGATGGAGACGCAGAGTGTCGCCGGAAAGTCCGGAATCGACCTGCTGCCGGAGGAATAGCCCTTGAAGGCCGGGAGCGCGCCGCTGGCACGGATAAAATCCTCTGCCATTGCGTCCAGCTCCGAAACCCGTGCACCGGGTTTGACATGTGACATGAGCAGGCGATGCACATCGGAGACAATCTGATTGCTCTCCCGCATCAGTTCTATTTCCTGCTCCGTCTTGCGATGAATCATGTGCGGACGTCTGCTCCTGCGCGATCAGCCGCGGCCGATGCGACCGCGGATCTTGCCGCTCTTCATGAATCCATCATAGTGACGCATCAGCAGATGGGATTCGATCTGCTGCAGCGTATCAAGGGCGACGCCAACAATAATCAGAAGGCTCGTGCCGCCGAAAAACTGTGCGAAGCCCGGCGTGACATTCATGCGCATCATGAACGTCGGCAGGACCGCGACGATTGCCAGGAAGATCGATCCGGGCAGTGTGATCTTCGTCAGGATATTGTCGATATAATCGCGCGTGTGCGCGCCCGGACGAATACCAGGGATGAATCCGCCCTGCTTCTTCATGTTGTCGGAAACATCCTGCGGGTTGAACGAAATCGCAGTGTAGAAATAGGTGAAGAAAATGATCATCACCGCGTAAATCGCCGCGTAGACAAAGGAGTCGTAACGGAAATACACCGCGAGGTTCTGCATGAACTCGTTCTCGGGGAAGAACATCGTCACCGTTTCAGGGATGAACATCAGCGCCTGCGCGAAGATGATGGGCATGACGCCCGCCGTGTTGACGCGCAACGGGATGTACTGCGTCACTCCGCCGTACACCTTTCGGCCCACGACGCGTTTCGCATATTGAACGGGTATTCGTCTCGTCCCCTGTGTCACCATGACCACGGCCGCAGTTATGAACACCATGAGGATGACGATCACGAGCTGGATAATGATGTTTTCACCGCGGGTGAACTCGCCGTACGCCGCCTGTGGGAGTGTGGCGATGATACCGACGAAAATGATCAGCGATATACCGTTGCCGATGCCGCGTTCAGTGATCTGTTCACCTATCCACATCATGAGCATGGTCGCCGCCGCGATGAGAATCATGGTCGAGAGCGCGAAAAAGATGCCCTGCACCTCGGGGGGCACCACCGGACCGCCGTTCGGGGTGGTCAGGTTCTGCAGACGGATCTGCACGCCCCATCCCTGCAGCGCCGCGATGAATATCGTGCCGTAGCGGGTGTACTGGTTGATCTTTTTCCGTCCTTCCTCACCGCCTTCTTTCTGCAGTTTCTGGAAGTACGGTACCACCGCGCCCAGCAGCTGAAGGATAATCGATGCGGTGATATAGGGCATGATACCCAGCGAGAAGATGGCGGCGTTGCTGAACGCGCCACCGACGAACAGATCAAACATCCCGAACAGACCGCCGGAACCGGACTGGGACTCCAGCCAGTCGGCGAGCAGCCCGGCATTGACGCCGGGGAGCGTCACATGCGCGCCGAAGCGCACGATGATCAGCATCAAAAGAGTAAACAGGATCCGCTGACGCAGCTCCTGAATCTTGAACATGTTACGAAAGCTTTCGCTGAAACCAGCCATGTATCAACCTGTCTTACGCTGTAATAGTGGTGGCGGTACCGCCTGCCGCCTCAATTTTCTCTTTCGCGGTCGCGCTGAATGCGTGCGCCGTGATTTCCAGCTTGCTCTTGATATCCCCGCTGCCGAGGATTTTCACCAGAGAGCGCCGCTTGGAAACAATACCGATGTTGTAGAGCACATCCGGGTTGATCACACCGTCGGTGATGATGCCCTTGGTCACCAGCTCCTCGAGACGGGAGACGTTGATGCCCTGGTACTCCTTGCGGTTGATATTGGTGAAGCCGAATTTCGGCACGCGGCGCTGCAGCGGCATCTGTCCGCCCTCGAACCCGGGCTTGGACTTGTATCCGGAACGCGACTGCGCACCCTTGTGGCCGCGCGTCGATGTTCCGCCGCGTCCACTGCCCTGGCCGCGGCCAATGCGTTTCTTCTTCTTGCGTGAACCTTCTGCGTAACGCAGATTTCCAAGGTGATTTGCCATGATATAGTACCCGTATTCCTTTTCTAGCGTTCGCGTTATTCTTCCACTTCCTCGACCTTGACGAGGTGGGAAACCTTGCGGATCATGCCACGTATCTGGGGAGTGTCGTTCTGGAGCACAACATGGTTGGGGCGGCCGAGTCCCAGCGCTTCGATGGTGCGCTTCTGATTCTCGAGTCGTCCGATGATGCTGCGGACCTGTGTGATTTTAAGCTTCGCCATTGCGTTATCCGTTTCGGTCATTTACTCTGAGGGACTTGTGTGAAAACTTCCTGCATCGTCATGTTGCGACGGTCAGCCATGCTGCGCGCATCGACGAGGGACTCCAGCGCGTTCATCGTCGCTTTGACGACATTGTGCTGATTGGAGGTCCCGAGGGACTTGGTCAGGATATCCTGCACGCCGGCAGACTCAAGAACGGCGCGGACGCCGCCACCAGCGATCAGGCCGGTACCCGGCGATGCCGGTTTGAGCACCACCCTGCCGGCTCCGTAACGGCCGACGATGGCATGCGGGATGGTTCCCTTGATAATGGGGATGCGCAGAACACGCTTGCGTGCATCTTCCACACCCTTGGAGATGGCGTCGGTGACTTCGTTTGCCTTGCCGAGACCGATGCCGACATGACCGTTTCCGTCTCCGACCACCACGATGGCGGTGAAGCTGAAACGGCGTCCGCCCTTTACAACCTTCGCGACGCGCTTGATCTGCACAAGGCGCTCTTTCAGTTCGAGCTCGCTTGCTTTAACGACTGTAGCCAAGAAACACTCCTTCTGCTATCCTGCTGATTAGAATTGTAATCCACCTTCGCGCGCGCCGTCAGCTACGGCCTTGACGCGTCCATGATACAGATACCCGTTGCGGTCAAACACCACGGTGCTGATGTTCTTTTCCTTCGCGACACGGGCGATTTCCTTTCCGATGATCGCAGCCTGCGCGACCTTGCTTTCGGCGGCTTTCACCGCGTCCGCCAGATCCTTGGTCTTCGTCGACACGGTGCCGAGGGAAATCCCCTGCGTGTCGTCGATGAGCTGCGCATACATGTGCTTGAGGCTGCGGTACACCGAAAGACGCGGTTTCTCGGGCGTTCCGTAGATTTTCTTCCGGATGCGGATTTTCCGCTTATCACGGATCTTGTATGCTTTTACTTTCCGAATGGACATTCTGTCTTCTCTCCAGATATCAGGGTCTAATCAATTACGCTTTTGCAGTCTTGCCGGCCTTGCGGCGGATATACTCACCCGAGTACTTGATGCCCTTGCCCTTGTAGGGTTCGGGAGGACGAATGCCGCGAATCTTCGCAGCGATCTGTCCGACGAGCTGCTTGTCGATGCCGGAAACACTCATCGCGGTCGCGGAGGTCACTTCGAAGGTGATGCCCTGCGGCGGGATGAAGGCAACCTGATGCGAGAAACCGATGCTCATCACGAGATTGCTGCCGGAAAGCTCCGCTTTGTATCCCACACCGACCATTTCAAGACTTTTCTTGAAGCCTTCGGTGACACCGGTGACCATGTTCTGAATGTTCGCGCGCGTCGTCCCGTGCAGGGCGCGATGCGGCTTGCTGTCGCTCGGACGCGTGACAGTGACGGCGCCTTCTTCGATCGCGACGTTCATGTCCGCATGAATGGGACAGGACAGTTCGCCCTTGGGGCCTTTCACCGTCATGACTCCGTCTGCGAGCTTCACTTCCACACCGGAAGGAATGACGACAGGATTTTTACCTACTCTAGACACGTGGCTACTCCTTTAACGATTACTCTCTTACCAGATTCTGCAGAGGACTTCTCCGCCCACGTTCTGCTGACGTGCCTGGGCGTCGGTGAGCAGTCCCTTCGGCGTGGAAACGATGGTGACCCCGAGACCGTTGAGCGTGCGCGGGATATCGTTGGCGCCCATGTACCGGCGCAGTCCAGGCGTGCTGATGCGCTCGAGTCCAGCGATCACGGGCTGTCCCTCACGGTAGCGCAGGTAAATGCGCACGGTGCCCTGCGGCGAGTCCTGCAGGATGGAGTAGCCGTTGATGAAATTCTGCTGGTACAGGATCTCGGTCAGGCTGACCTTCATCTTGGAGGCCGGAATGTCGACATGTTTGTGTTGCGCGCGCCCGGCATTGCGAATGCGCGTCAGGAAATCTGCAATGGGATCTGTCATGATGATCTCTATTCGATGAATGCGTCTTGATTACTCTTACCAGCTGGCCTTGCGGACACCGGGGATCTTTCCTTCCAGCGCGAGCTGGCGGAAGCAGAGCCGGCAGATGCCGAACTTGCGATAGTACGCGCGCGGGCGGCCGCAACGCTGACACCGGTTGTAATCCCGAACGCCGAATTTCTGTTTTCTATTCGCCTTGACAATCAGAGCTTTACGAGCCACGGTACTGTCCTTCTTCTTAACGTGAACGATTACGCTTGCGCTACTTCTTTCTTGCGGAACGGAAGGCCGAAGTGCTCGAGCAGCGCCTTGGCTTCCTCGTCTGTCTTGGCCGACGTGACGATGGTGACGTCCATGCCGAAAATACGCGCGATCTTGTCGACGTCGATTTCCGGGAAAATGATCTGCTCCTTCACGCCCATCGTGTAGTTGCCGCGTCCGTCGAAGGACTTGTCCGAAACACCACGGAAGTCGCGAATGCGCGGAATGGCCGTGCTGATCAGACGATCGAGGAACTCGTACATGCGTGCGCGGCGCAGCGTGACACGAAGTCCGATCTGCATGCCCTCACGCAGCTTGAAATTCGAAATGCTCTTCTTGGCCTTGGTGATGACCACTTTCTGACCCACGATGGTCTCGAGGTCATCCGCGGCCTGCTCAAGAACTTTCGCATCCTGGATGGCGTCGCCGAGTCCCATGTTCACGCTGACCTTCTCGATCTTCGGAACTTCCATGATGCTCTTGTAGGAGAACTGCTTCATCATGGTGGGGACGATCGTCTCGTTGTAGCGATCGAACAGGCGCAGATTTTCGATGGGATCGTCGCCGTGCTGCTTCGCTTTCGCCGCGGATTTTGCCGCAGCGCCTTTTTTGTCTTTCTTCGATGCCATGTGTTTTGCTAACTCTCAGCGTTTGTATTATTCGATGGTCTCTCCGGTGGCGACGCTGCGTCGGACGTAACGCGTCTTCCCGGTGTTTTCATCAATGATGGGAGCCTTGCCCACGCGGGTCGGCTCGTTTGCCTTCGGGTCGATGAGCATGACGTTGGAGATATGAACGGGAGCCTCCTGACGGGTGATGCCGCCCTGGGGGTTGGTCTGTGTCGGCTTGCGATGCCTGCTCACCATGTTCACGCCTTCAACGATGACGCGCTGCTTCTCGGGATACACTCGAAGCACCTTGCCGCTGCGTCCCTTGGAGTTGCCGGCAATCACCACCACCATGTCGTTTTTCTTGATCTTCATTTCTATTCGCGCGTTACGTTATAAATGACTTACAGTACTTCGGGTGCGAGCGACACGATTTTCATAAAGGACTTATCGCGGAGCTCACGTGCCACCGGTCCGAAAATGCGCGTGCCGCGCGGCTCCATGTTCTGGTTGATCAGCACCGCCGCGTTCTCATCGAAACGGATGTAGGAACCGTCCGGCCTGCGATATTCTTTCTTCGTGCGGACGATGACCGCGCGGGAGATTTCTCCCTTTTTCACGCCGCCGCCGGGCAACGCGGACTTCACGGTGACGACCACGATGTCGCCCACCGAGGCATAGCGCCGGCCCGAACCGCCGAGGACGCGGATGCAGCGGATTTTCTTTGCGCCGGAATTATCGGCGGAGACGAGATTGGTTTCTTCCTGAATCATCGGTATTACCTACAAGTTTAGCGTGCACGTTCAACGATTTCGACAAGACGCCAGCGCTTGCGCCTGCTCAGCGGACGGGTTTCCATGATGAGCACCTTGTCGCCGAGATCTGCGGTCTCGTGTTCGTCATGGACGAGATACTTCTTGCTCGTCTTGAAATACTTCTTGTACAGCGGATGAGGAACCTGACGCTCGATCGTGACGGTGATCGTCTTGTTCATCTTGCTGGAAACAACGATCCCGATCCTGGTCTTGCGGGCGTTACGCGTCGTGGTGGTGCTTTCCTGTGCAGTAGCCATGGTTATTTCTCTTCTCCGCTAATTTCGCGTTCCTTCAGAATGGTCTTCATTCGCGCCAGATCCCTGCGCAGCAGGGGAATCTGCGATGTGTTCGCAAGCTGCGCGCTCGCCAGCTGAAAGTGCAGCGTTGTTAAGGTCTCCTGGTCCTCCGCGAGGCGTTCGCGGATTTCCGGTGTGCTCATCTGTCGAATTTCGGTAGCCTTCATGTATGCTCTCTCCAGCGCTTATTCGCCTGTGTAATCAGGACGTGTGACAATCTTCACCTTGATCGGAAGCTTGTAGGACGCCAGCTTCAGGGCCTCGTGCGCGAGTTCACTGCTCACACCGCCGACTTCAAACATGACGCGTCCCGGCTTGATGACGGCCACCCAGAACTCGGGTGCGCCCTTGCCCTTGCCCATACGGGTCTCGAGCGGCTTCTTCGAAACGGGTTTGTCGGGGAAAATGCGGATCCAGACCTTTCCGTCACGCTTCATGCGGCGTGTCAGCGCGACACGTGCCGCTTCGATCTGACGGGAGGTGATCCAGCCAGGCTCCATGGCCTTCAGGCCAAACGACCCGAAGGAGACCCTCGATCCGCGGTGCGCCTTGCCCCGCATGCGGCCGCGCTGCTGTTTCCTGAACTTGACTCGTTTGGGCATTAACATGGTCTAATCCTTCTTCAATTCAATTCGTGTGTTACAGCTGCTTACATCCGGGTGGCGGGGCTGGCCTTTTTGCCAAGCACTTCACCCTTGCAGATCCAGACCTTCACGCCGATCGTGCCGTAAATGGTCTTGGCCGTGGCCTGGGCGTAATCAATGTTCGAGCGCAGCGTGTGCAGGGGAATGCGGCCGTCCTTGTACTGCTCGGTACG
>CAJXSA010000055.1 GCA_913060595.1 uncultured Ignavibacteria bacterium | reverse complement strand
CCTCGCGCAAGGCGGCATCCGAGAGCCCGATCACACTGCGGTGCCGGTACCCGTGCGAGCCTATTTCATGCCCCGCGTCGGCGATCTCCTCTGCCACGCGCGGATTCCTGCGCACCTGGCTGCCGCTTAAAAACCATGTGCATGTCAGTTCCAGCTCAGCGCATACAACGAGCAGCGGGGAGATGTCCGGGCCTGCGGGACCGTCGTCGATGGTCACGGCGACACCGTCGCGCACGGGGAGGCTGTGCATGCTGCCAGGCAGCAGGCGGGGCATCATCGATTGCGCACGGTAGATCGCGTGCGCGTATGATCGCATCAGTGGCGTCACGGACGCTTCTCGCTGTTCATGAATACTGTTTAGTCGGCTCAAAAGGCGATGTTGAACCCGGGGCCCCAGTAGGACCACATCCGGTCATAATACTCGCCATGCTGGCTCATGCCGTGGTAGTAGGCGACGAACAGATCGACGCCCGTTCCCCGCCACGCGCCGAACTTGACACCGGCCTGGACATTGACGGCCGTATCCCATCCGTCGATGTCGAGCATGCGCGCGTCAGCGGCCACATATCCGTGCAGCGTCGGGACATCGAAGGCGCGGATCCATGCGGCTTCCAGTCCGGCCTGCGGAGACCACTGACCGAGCTCCGCCGGGTCGATATGGTAAATGTACTTCCCTCCTCCGTACGCGCGCAGCCAGTCGCCGTACTCGTAGGCGAGGACAAGATCGATGAACTCCCTGCTGTACACCCGCGGAAGCTGATCGTCGCGCCACCGCTGCTCCTCCTTCAGGTAGCTTCCGTCGACGAGATGTGCGCTGATATGGCTGACACGGAAGCGTGCAGCGACAGAGGACGCATTGCCGAGCGGCCTCCTGTACGACGCATACAATCCGAACAGGTAATCAACGGCATCGACCGGGAAATGGAAATCCTTCTCCTGCCGCAGCGACGTCCAGGTGAAGAAGTCGGCTCCGACCGCGACTGATGCTCCGTCGAAAACATCGTCCCAGCGGAGAAGGTCGATGGAATTGCCGATGTCGAGACGCAGTCTCTCCTCCTCCACGAGTCGGGACATTCCGACGCGCGGTTCGAGATGATGCGCAATGAGCGGCGGGAACAGCAGACGGCTGTTCGCGGATTTCCTGGGTTGCTCTCCGTCCTGGGAATATAGCGGCGGGGTGACTGCAAGAATGCAGAGCAGGAGAATGGCAGGCGTTTTCATTGACGCAACCTACGAGTCTTCGTCGTCATCCGCAAAGAGATCGGCGTCGTCGATGCCGTCTTCGGCTACGAACAGCCGCGCGCACATGTCGCCGTCGAAACGCCCCGTCTCGTTGCAGTTCCTGAATCGTTCATGCAGCTGGTCAAGATCGTTCGCTTCCTCGCTTGTCGCGAGATCGTCCATATCGTTGCAATTCAGACAGAAGCGTACCTCGCGCTCCGGGTCGCGCTGCTTTGTCGTTTTTCGTTTGATATCTTTTTTATCCATACGGACTTACCACGGAATACTACCGCCTCATAATACGAAGAAAACAGCGTTTGGCGCAAAGACATTCGCGTGGCGGAACACGCGTGTCTCCCCGTGTGAAAGGCCGAGAAGAGGCGCAGCAGCCGTGGTGCACACGCCCGGAATTTATTCGTAGCGAAGGGCGTCGATAGGGTCGAGATTGGATGCTTTCCAGGCAGGATATGTGCCGAACGCAACGCCGATGAAACAGCAGGCTGAAATGCCCCCGATGATCCAGCCGAGTTCGATGACAGGGGCGATGTCGAGTGCAACAGCGAGAGCATTTCCCGCGATCAGCCCGAGGGCGATGCCTATCAGTCCCCCGAGCAAAGAAATGACCACGGCTTCGGAGAGGAACTGGGAGACGATCGACCCGCGTGTCGCACCAACGGCCTTGCGAACGCCGATTTCACGCGTACGTTCGGTGACGGAAACGAGCATGATGTTCATGATGCCGATCCCGGCCGCCAGGAGGGCGACACCGGCGATGGCAACCGTCCCGATGCGCACCATGGACGTGGTTTCGTTGAACTGCCGGATAACGGAGTCATTTGAAAAAATGGCGAAATCGTTCTCCTCCCCGGGCGGCACATCGCGCACGGCACGGAGTATGCCTATCACATTGTCCTGCACGTCGGCAAAGTTTTCACGCGATGCGGCCTGTACCATGATGTGGATGGAGCGGTTCTTCCCGAATCGCTCGAAGAACGTGGTGATGGGAATGATGAAGTAGCGGTCCTGGTTGCCGAACAATCCGCCCTGCGACTTGAGCGTGCCGATCACCCTGTACCGGACGCCCGCAAGGACGACGGTCTCTCCGACGGGGTTGTAGGATGGCGGGAAGAGGATGCGCGCGAGATCGTAGCCGAGCACCACGACTTTGCGCGTCAGGTCGAGATCCGACTGCATGATGGGCCGTCCTCGATCGATCTCCCACTGATTCGTCGGGAGCCCTCCCGGCGTCTCCCCGGCCACCGCGATGTTCGGATCTGTCACCATGTTTTTCCAGCGCACTTCCATGCCGAATTTCCAGGATTCGAGTCCGATGTGCCGCGCACCCCGGGTGCGTTCGAGCACGGCAAGGCCCTGCGCGTACGTGAGATCCCGGCGATTGCGCATGCGCATCCGCCACCCCGGACCGCCGCCCTGGTTGTTCGGATACTTCTGCACCTGGAAGGTGTTCGCGCCGAGAGCGCTGAGACCCCCCTCGATACTGTTCTGCAGCACACCGAGCGACGTCATGACCGAAATGATGGAGAACACGCCGATCGCGATGCTGAGCAGCGTCAGGAACGAGCGAAGCTTGTTGCCGCGCAGCATATGCCAGGCGGTCGCGATACTTTCGCCGATCTGCATGGGAACCTCGCTATTCGTAGCGGAGGGCGTCGACCGGGTTCATCCGCGCAGCGGTATATGCGGGGACGATACCGGAGATCAGTCCGACCGCGATGGAAATGGACATGGAAAGACCTACCACCCAGAGCGGCATGCTCGAGGGCAGCACTTCGTCGATGATCAGGCTCAGGGGCCAGGATATGGCCAGGCCAAGCAATCCCCCCATAAGACAGATGGTCGCAGCCTCGATGAGAAACTGGAACAGGATGGAGCGGCGTTTGGCACCAAGCGCCTTGCGTGTGCCGATTTCTTTCGTGCGCTCCTTGACCGAAACGAACATGATGTTCATGATGCCGACGCCGCCGACGAGCAGAGACAGCGACGTGATGAGAAAACCGACCACGCCTATCGTGGAGACGACGCCGTCGAACACCTGCTTGAGAAAATCCTGTGTGTTGACACCGAAGTCGTTTTCCTCGCCGGGTGGAACTCCGCGAATGCTTCGGAAGACACCGATCATCTCCGCCTTTGCATCCTCCTTCGGAACCCCTTCGCGCATCTTGACGTGTATGTCGATGCTGCGATTCGTTCCGAAAATCTTCAGGAAATTCTCCATCGGCACGAAGGCCTGCGTATCCTTGCTGAACATGCTGGTCCCGAGAAAATCTCCCTCTTTTTCGAACACGCCGATAACCCGGTAGCTGTAGCCGGAGATTTTGATCGTCTTCCCTATCGGGTCCTCCCGTTCAAAGAGATTGTTCGCGACATCATGCCCGATGATGCAGACGGGCCGTCCGGCGTTGGACTCATACAGGTTGAAAAAGCGGCCGTCCTCGGGCACGACACCGGATGTGATTTCGTACTCCGGCACCGTCCCGTTGACGTTGCCTTTCACCGATCGGTTCTTGTATTTCATGGTGCGCTGCCAGGTGCTGACGACGGGCACCACCGCTTCCGCGAGCTGGAAACGCTCACGGAGCCGCTCCGCCTGTTCGACCGTGACGTCCTTGCGATTCCGTGCTTTCCACCACTCCCCGCCGAACCAGTCCCACTTGCTCAGGTAATACGTGTCCGTCCCCAGGGAAGAGATGCTCTTGTCGAGCGCCATGCCGAGTCCTTCAATGACCGTGGCCATCAGCGTGACCACGACCACGCCGATCACGATGCCCAGCGTGGTGAGCACCGAACGCAGCTTGTTCGCGCCGATCGCGGTGATGGCGATGCGAATCCCTTCCTTGAAATCATGCAGTGTCAGCATGCCGGGTACCTATGTACGTTCTGCGTAGGTGATAGGGTTCTCGATGACTTCATCACTGGCAACTTTCCCGTCGAAGAGCCGGATCACACGGTGTGCGTGCGCGGCGATATCCTCTTCATGCGTCACGAGGATGATGGTGTTTCCCTTCTGATGAAGGTCCACGAGCAGCTGCATGATCTCAATGCCCGTCTTGGAGTCGAGGTTGCCCGTCGGTTCGTCGGCGAGGATGATGGACGGATTGTTGACCAGCGCACGGGCGACGGCGACACGCTGGCGCTGCCCGCCCGACAGCTCATTGGGCTTGTGTGTCATGCGGTCTGCAAGACCGACGGAAACGAGCGCTTCCTCCGCTTTCTCGCGCCGTGCGGATGCGGAAATGCCCGCGTAAATCAGAGGCAGTTCGACGTTGTGCAGCGCGGTGGAGCGCGGGAGAAGATTGAACGTCTGAAAGACGAAACCGATTTTCCGATTCCTGATTTCCGCCAGTTCGTTGTCGTCGAGCTCACCGACGTTCTGTCCGCCGAATTCGTACAGTCCCGATGTCGGCGTGTCGAGGCAGCCGACCACGTTCATGAGCGTGGATTTCCCGGATCCCGAAGGCCCCATGATCGCCACGTACTCGTTCTCCTCGATGTCGAGGGACACGCCGGAAAGCGCATGAACCAGTTCGGCTCCCATGTCGTAGGTCTTGACAACGTCCTTGATATGAATGAGTGCCATGCGGTCCTTCCGTTAATTGCTGAACGTCTGCTTGCGCGACGCCTTGTTGTCGATGCGCACGTGTGTGCTGTCGTCGAGTTCGCGGCTGATGGCACGGTAGCTGCCCTTGACCACTTCGTCCCCCTCCTCGATGCCTTCCCGAACCTCGATGTAGGTGTCACTGGAAATGCCGGTCTCAACCGACTTCTTGCGTGCGAGTCCGCCTTCGATCACAAAGACGACTTCCTGCGGCTTCTCACGGGTCTTCTCCTCGCGGTCCGTGATCCCCTCGATGGTCACGTCAGCGAATTCTTCGTTCTCACCGCCGCTTTCTTCATCCCGATCTCGCCGCTTTTCACGCGTGGTGACACTCTGCAGCGGGACGGAAAGGACATCGTGCCGGGTCTCGGTCTCGATGTTGGCCGAGCAGGACATGCCGGGACGGAACACTTCGTTCTCCGTCGCGATAATCAGCCGCACTTCGAAGTTCGTGACCTCTTCCTGCGTGCCGAGTCCCGTGGTCGTGGCCGTGTTCGCGATCTGGTACACCGTCGCGTTGAACAGACGATCGGGATACGCGTCCACATCGATGCGCGCGGTGTCATTGAGCGCTATCAGCACCACGTCGTTTTCGTTGACTTCCACGCGGGCTTCCATGATGGAAAGGTCACTCACGGTCATGATCTCCGTGCCCTGGGTGAAACTCGATCCGGAGACGCGCTCACCGAGCTTGCTGATGCGCTGCGTTACCACGCCGTTGATCGGTGAGTATATGGCCGTTTTGTTCAGATCCTCCGTTGCACGGGAAAGCGTCGCCTGCGCGTTCTGCACGTCGAAGCGGGCGGCGTCGACGTTCGCTTTCGCGATTTCATACGTGCTTTTTACGGTCTCGATATCGGCTTCCGACACCAGGCCCTTCTTGAAAAGCTCCTGCTGCCGTTTGTACTCGCTCTCCACCTTGCGGAAATCCGCTTCGCGCTGCACGAGCATGGCCTTCGTGCGGTTGAGACTGGCGATGCTCTGGTCGCGCTGAGCGATATACGTGTCGGGCTTTATGCGCACGAGGAGCTGTCCCTTCGTGACTTCGTCCCCTTCCTCGACAGGAAGCTCGATGATTTCACCACTGACTTCGGCATTGATTTTCACCTGTGTCTGCGGCTGGATTTTCCCCGTGGCTTCCACCACCTGTGTGATGGTTCGTCGGCCGACCTCCTCAGTCTGCACGACGATGATTTCATCCTTCTGGCTGCCGATGATCACCGCGATGACGATGATGACGACGAAAAGACCGAGGGCGGAGAAAATGATGATTTTCTTCTTTTTGTTTTTGCCATTCTTGGCCATGAGTGATGCCTCTGTCTATGCGCTGTTAGTACTGAATTCTTCCGAGTTGATAGTCCATCTGCCGGCGTGCAACGAGGTAGTTGAACGTTGCGTTCACCACGTCGGACTGCGCCATTGTCAGGTTGGCGTTGGCGGTGATCATGTCGAGCAGCGTCCCGGCGCCGAGGTTGTAGCGCTCCTGCGCGATGCGCTGATCTTCACGCGCGGACTGCAGTTTCTCCGCTGAAATCTCAAGATTCTTTTCCGCCATCTCCAGGTCGTTGAGCGCACGCATGATTTCGGTCGCGATGCTGCGGCGGAGCTGATCGCGGACATATTCCGCCTCCTTGAGCGCGATCTCGGAACGCTCGACGTTGCTCGAGATCTGGAAATTCGAAAAGATCGGGAGGGAAACGCTGATTCCGTAGAAGAAACGGTCGTACACGTCGAAAGCCGCGAGTTCGAGGTTGTTCCAGGTGTACTGCGCGAAAGCGCCCACGGTGGGGTAATGCCCCGAGGACGCGATGGAAACACCCTTTTCCGCACTTTCGACCGAGAGCACCGACTGCCGCATGTCCGCACGGGACTGCACTGCGGCGTTGACCATGCTTTCAAACGTGGAAAGCGACGCACGGTATTCCTTCACATCGCTTCCGAGGATCTCCTCGGGCACACCGTCACGCTGGAGAGTGAAATCCGGCGACGGAACGATGCCCAGAAGCGCCTGCAGGTCCACCCGTGCGTTCTGCAGATTGTTGCGGGCCTCGATCACGGCGAGCTCGTCGCTTCCAACCGTGACCTGCTGACGGTACACATCCGCCTGGGGGACGGAGCCGACGCTGTTCATTTCGCGTATGCGCTCCAGCTGCCCGCGGCTGCGCTCGAGATTGCTTTCTGCGACCTTGACCAGCTGAGAGAAACGGAGCACGTTGAAGAATCCCTGCTGAATCATGAACACGATACCCTCTCGTGTCCGCTTCAGGTTCTGCTCCGACGCTTCGAAATCGAGCAGGCTCTGGTCGACCGTATTGAAATTGCGCAAACCGTCGAATACGGTGAGCCCCGCCTGCACGTTGTAGTTATACGAATTGCGCGACCGGTAGAGTTCATTGCCGCGGAAGCCGATCTGGTCACGGTCGTACCGCGTCCAGCTGCCGCGCGCGGAGACACTCGGCAGAAAATCACCGATTGCCTGCGTGCGGAAAGTTTCCGTGCGCTCGACGGCGTTGCGTGCCCGGAGCACGTCGATGTTGTGCTTGAGGCCGATGTCGATGCACTGCTCCAGCGTCATTGGTCCGGTGCTGCCCTGCTGGGCATGCAGCGTCATGCCTGTGAGCATGAGAAGCACGACGACGGTGACTGTCTTCTGAACATTCATGTGCACGTGATATCCTGTATGTGCGTGTTGGCTCGGTACGGAAGTAAGGCGTCGTACCAGTGATTACAAACGAATGAAAGATGCGAAAGTTTCATTTTTTCAAATCTTCGGGCAGACTGTTCAACTCGCTTTTTCGCGATCGCGGTTTCTTCTTCAGCGGCTTGCTGAGCACGTCGTCCTTGATCTTGTGAAGATAGCGCAGCGCGGCGTCGTGATCGTTCGGGATGATGCCGTCAAGAACGGCGTCCTCGATGCGTGTTTTGAGTATGCCGACCGCGACACCGGGCTTGATCCCGCATTCCTTCATGATGGTCTCGCCGTCGACCGGGGGCTGCCAGGAGCGCAGACGATCCCGCTCTTCCACTTCCTGCATTCGCGCCACAAGTCTGTCGTAGTTTCGCAGATAGCGCTTGACCAGCTTCGGATTCTTGGAAGTGATGTCCGAGCGGCAGAGCATGAGCAGTTCGTCGAGGTCCTCCCCGGCGTCGAACAGCAGTCTGCGCACTGCCGCGTCGGTGACTTCCTCGTTGATCAGGGCGATGGGACGCAGATGCAGAAGCACCATCTTTTTCACGAACGGGATGGGCTCCATCGGGAGCTTCATTCTCCGGAATATGGGCTTCACCATGCGCGCACCCACCTCGGGATGTCCGTGAAACGTCCAGCCTGTCCCTTTGACAAACGCTTTGGTCCGAGGTTTCGCGATGTCATGAAGAATTGCAGAAAATCTCAGCCAGATGTTCTCGCTGATGCCGCAGAGGTTGTCGAGCACTTTGAGCGTGTGATAGAACACGTCCTTGTGATGGAAGTTGCGCACACCGTCCGGGTACTCGATCGAACGCTGGTCCACCCCGGCCAGTGTATGAAATTCCGGAAATATGTGCTCCATGAGGCCGCTTTCCTGCATGGGTGCGAATCCGCGTGACGGCCGCGCGCTCCCGAGCGTCTTGAGAAATTCATCGCGTACGCGCTCGGCGGAAACAATGGAGATCCGGTCCTTCATGTCGCGCACGGCCTGCAGCGCATCCTCGGCGAGACGGAAATCGAGCTGTGCCGCGAAACGGAAGCCACGCATCATGCGCAGCGGATCGTCCGAGAACGTCGCAGCCGGATCGAGAGGAGTGCGCAATAGCCGTCGCTCGAGATCCTTTCTGCCGTCGAAGGGATCGATCAGTGCGCCGAAACTCCCGGGCAGAATCGAGGACGCCATGGCGTTGACCGTGAAATCACGCCTGCGCAGATCGTCTTCAATGCTGCCGACCGTGACGTCAGGCTTGCGTGACTCCGGGTGATATTCCTCCCGCCGCGTGCCCACGAATTCGATTTCCACGCCGTCGATTGCAAGGCGGGCTGTCCCGAATTTCTCGAATGTGACGACGCGGGAGGAAGAGAATTCCTTCTCCACCCGGCGGGCGAAAGCAATCCCGTCCCCGACGACGGAGATATCGATGTCCTTGGTCTCTCTTCCGAGCATGAGGTCACGCACGTAACCGCCTACCACGTAAAGCTCGATGCCCTCGCGCGCGGCCAGTTCGCCGATGCGGGATACAATCCCTTCCGGTAACTCTATGTGATCTTTTTGCATGCTGCGTTCACTATCGTGCAGTTCCACCGCTGCAGGTGCTGCCCCCTCAGTGATGCGGCAGTTTCCCCCTGCGCTCCGCGGTGCAATGAATATATTCCGTAAATGTAGGAAAGTGCTCCGTTGAAAACAACGCCGATTGCGAGGTCGACCCCGGACAATAATGTGTGACGGGGGCCTGCCAGCGCTCCTGCCATTTTGTCAGCCCTTCTGCCATATTACTTTCAACCATGACAGTACTGTCATGATTCAGGCAGGAATGCAACTGATTTTCTGTTTGGTATGATGTTTGCAACAGATGGGTCAGCAGTTTGCATTCACCAAGGAGTACATCATGCCGCATATCAAGTTCGACCCGATGAAAGAGCTGGAGTTTCTCTCTCAGCGCATGAGAAAATTTGCCGACGAGTTTCCCGAGACATTTTCCTTCGAGTTCGGCAAGGGCTTCGAGCCGAAAGTGGATGTGTATCACGATGAGACGCGCATTCACGTCGTGGCCGAGCTGCCTGGCATGAGCAAGGAAGACGTGTCCCTTTCATTCGCCGACGGCGTGCTGCGCTTGAAGGGAGCGAAGAAAGCACCTGAGCTTGGAGAAGCCGTTGCCATCGTGCGCGGCGAGCGCTCCTTCGGGGAATTCAAACGCGAAATTCCCATCGGACGCAACATCAACCCGGACAGCCTGTCCGCGACCATGCGCGATGGCGTACTGACCATCCTCATGCAGGAAAAAGCGAAGGAAGGCCAGTCCGAACAGAACATCACCATCGACTGACACATATCAATACTGAAAATCTGTTATCAAGGAGTGAAGAATTCATGGGCAAAATCATAGGAATCGACCTGGGAACAACGAACTCGGTTGTCGCAGTGATGGAGGGAAGCACCCCGACGGTCATTCCCAATTCCGACGGCGGCCGCACCACCCCGTCGATGATCGGCTTCAAGAAGGACGGCGAACGTGTCGTCGGCAACGCTGCCAAGCGACAGGCCGTTACCAATCCCACCAACACCGTGTATTCCATCAAGCGCTTCATGGGACGCCGCTTCGATGAGGTCTCGAACGAGATCGAGGAAGTGCCGTACAATGTCATGGCCGGAGAAAACGACTCGGCGCGCGTGAAAATCGACGACCGCATCTACTCGCCCCCCGAGCTGAGTGCCGTGATCCTGCAGGCGCTGAAGAAATCCGCCGAAGAATACCTCGGTGAAAAGGTGACCGAAGCTGTCATCACAGTGCCCGCGTACTTCAACGATTCGCAGCGCCAGGCGACCAAGGACGCCGGTGAAATCGCGGGACTGACGGTGCGCCGCATCATCAACGAGCCGACCGCCGCAGCGCTGGCCTACGGACTCGACAAGAAAGGCGCGCAGCAGAAAATTGCCGTCTATGATCTCGGTGGCGGAACCTTCGACATCTCCATCCTCGAACTCGGGGACGGTGTGTTCGAGGTCAAATCCACCAACGGCGACACACATCTCGGCGGTGACGACTTCGACCAGCGCCTGATCGACTACCTTGCCGACGAATTCAAGACGGCCGAAGGCGTCGATCTCCGCAAGGACGCCATGGCCCTGCAGCGCCTTCGCGAGGCCTCGGAAAAAGCCAAAATGGAACTGTCCACGCTGATGCAGACTGAAGTCAATCTTCCCTTCATCACCGCAACGGCCGAAGGCCCCAAGCACCTGAACACGACGCTGACGCGCACCAAGTTCGAACAGCTGACCGACGACCTCGTGCAGCGCACGGTCGAACCGTGCAAGTCGGCGCTCAAGGACGCGGGTCTCACTCCGTCCGACATCGACGAGGTGATCCTCGTCGGCGGCTCCACGCGCATGCCGCGCGTGCAGTCCGTGGTCAAGGAGCTTTTCGCGCGCGAACCGCACAAGGGCGTCAATCCTGACGAAGTCGTCGCCGTCGGCGCGGCCATCCAGGGCGGCGTGCTTTCCGGCGATGTCAGCGACGTGCTTCTGCTCGATGTCACGCCGCTCTCGCTCGGTATCGAAACCCTCGGCGGCGTGATGACCACGCTGATCTCGTCGAACACGACCATTCCCACCAAGAAGAGCGAGGTGTTCTCGACGGCAGCGGACAGTCAGACCTCCGTGGAAATCCACGTCCTGCAGGGAGAACGTCCGATGGCGAACGACAACCGCACCCTCGGCCGCTTCCATCTTGACGGCATTCCCCCCGCACCGCGCGGCGTTCCGCAGGTGGAGGTCACCTTCGACATCGATGCCAACGGCATTCTCAACGTGCATGCCAAGGACAAGGCGACGAACAAGGAGCAGAGCATTCGCATCACCTCGTCGAGCGGTCTGTCTTCCGACGAAGTTGAGAAGATGAAGCGCGAAGCGCAGGAGAACGCCGCGGAGGACAAGAAGCGCAAGGAGGAAATCGACCTGCGCAACCAGGCCGACACCCTCGTCTTCCAGACGAAGAAGCAGCTCGAGGAATTCAAGGACCAGCTCGACGACGCCACGAAGTCGCAGCTCGAAGAAGAGAGCAAAAAACTGGAAGAAGCCATAAAGTCGAACGTCGCCGCCGACATCAAGGCCGCGATGGAGCAGCTCAACAAAACCTGGAACGAAGCGTCCACCAAGATGTATCAGAACGCTCAGCAGCAGCCCGGCGCCGGCCAGACCGGTGGCGAGCAGCCTGGCGGTGAGCAGGCGGAAGGTGGCGCCGGCGGAGATGCCGGTGCACAGGACGCCGATTACGAAGTCGTGGACGACGACAAGAAATAGCCTCTCACTCCAAGACAGCAGTCGCGCGGGATGTCCTTCATGGGCGTTCCGCGCGATTGTTTTTGTGCGGGCGGCACGCTACTTTTCCTGTGATTCACAACAGACACTCGCATACGGATACACACATGATCAGCAAAGACCTTCTCGATATCCTCGCCTGTCCCATCGGAAAAGCGCCCCTGAAACTCGAAGACAACGCGCTCGTGTGCACCAGTTGCGGCGCGCGATATCGCATCGAAGACGACATCCCCATCATGCTCGTCGAGGAAGCGGAACTGCCCGAGGGTGTCGGCAGCGTGGAAGAACTCTCCTGCTCCCCCGAATCGAAATAATTCACACGAAATAAAAAAAACGGACCCTGTGCGCATCCCGCGCAGGGTCCGTTTCGTTTTGCGTCTCGCAGATCAGCCCTGCTGCATGAACGCTGCGATCTGTTTCTTGATGCCGGCCATGTCCAGGCCGTAGTGCGTGTAAAGGTCGGTCGGAGTGCCGGAGCGCCCGTAGCTGTGCATGCCGATGCGCTTCATCCGCGTCGGCTGATGCTCACCGAGCGTTTCGGCGATGGCCCCGCCCAGTCCGCCGACCACGCTGTGATCCTCGACGGTGATCACGCGGCCGGTTTCCTTCGCGGCGCGCACGACATAATCGACGTCCAGCGGTGCGATGGTGTGTATGTTCACCACGCGAAGATCCATTCCCTCGCCGGCCAGTTCCTCCGCGGCGCGGAGCGCATTGTGCAGCACGCCGCCCGTCGCGAAAATCACCGCGTCACCGCCGCCCCGCAGCTCGTCGGCCTTGCCGAAGGCGAAGGTGTAGCTGTCATCGTGCACATCCTCGAGTCCCTGGCGCGTCAGGCGCAGAAAGGCGGGCTGGTCGTACTCCGCCAGGAAGCGGACCGCAGCCTTTGCCTCGCGGTCATCGGCGGGCTGAATGATGGCCATGTTGGGCAGAGTGCGCATGAGCGCGATGTCTTCCAGGGCCATCTGGCTGTAGCCGTCCTCACCGATGGCGACGCCGCAGTGCGTGCCGACGACGGTCACGTTGGCCTCACTGTAGCCGATGGACATCCGGATGACTTCGAAGCGTCCCACCACGAAAGTGGAAAACGAACAGATGAAAGGCTTTTTGCCGCTCAGGGCCATCCCCGCGGCCGCGCCGATCATATTGTGTTCCTGTATGCCCATCTCGAAGAAGCGATGGGGGAATTTTTCGGCGAACATCCAGGTCTGTGTGGATTTCGAGAGATCGGCGTCAAACACCACTACGTCAGGATGTGTGCTGCCGAGTTCTGCGAGCTGTTCACCGAACGAAACGCGAGTCGCTTTTGCCATGATATCGTACTGATCCTTAATTGAGTGTTGCTTCCAGTTCCTTGAGAGCCGCGGCGGCCTGTTCGTCGTTGGGCGCCTTGCCGTGCCATTCGGTGGGGTGCTCCATAAAGGAAACGCCCTTCCCTTTCACCGTATGCGCAATGATGAAATGCGGGCGACCGCCGTACCCCTGCGCTTTCGCGAGGGCCCCGTCGATCGCCTCGAAATCATGCCCGTCGATTTCCTGCACGTCCCAGTTGAACGCGCGAAGTTTGTCGGCCAGCGGCTCGAGGTTGACGATATCGTTGGTGGGACCGTCGATCTGACCCTTGTTGTAGTCCAGGACGACGATGAGATTGTCCAGCTTGTACATGGGAGCCGACAGCAGCGCCTCCCAGACCTGCCCTTCCTGTGTCTCCCCGTCACCCATCACGCAGTACACCTTGTACTCTTTGCTGTCGAGTTTGGCGGTAATCGCCATGCCCTGCGCGATGCTCAGTCCCTGCCCGAGCGATCCGGTGGACGCTTCAGCGGCGAAAAGAGATCCGTTGTGCGGGTGTCCCTGCAGCCGGCTGTCGACATGCCGCAGCGTGAGCAGTTCTTCATGCGGGATGACACCCAGTTTCGCGAGAACGGCATACAGCGCGGGCACGCCGTGTCCCTTCGACAGCACCATGCGATGCCTGTCCGGGTCTTCGACGTTTTCCGGGGTCCGTTTTACGTACCGGGTCATCAGTACGGTGAGGATATCGATGAGCGAGAGCGAACCGCCGGGATGACCCG
>CAJXSA010000054.1 GCA_913060595.1 uncultured Ignavibacteria bacterium | reverse complement strand
TTTCAAGGATAGAAAGTTCGTATAATGAATAACAAAATATGCGTCATCACCGGTTGCAGCGCCGGTATTGGAAAACAGGTTGCAATACAACTCGCCAAAATGGACTACACTATTCTCATGTTGGTTCGAGACAGTGAAAAATCACGCCTGGCATACGATGATATAAGAACGCAATCAAATAGCCAGAATATCAAAATGTTCTATGTCGACCTTTCATCTCCTGACTCGATAAAAAGCGCCGCTGAAGAAATCAAAGACGAGTACTCAAAAATTGATGTATTGATTAATAATGCCGGCGTTCTCAAAAGAAACCTTGAACTGGGCTATGAAGGATATGAGATAACCACTGTCGTAAATTATTTTGCACCGTTCTTATTGACCAGCCTGTTGCGTCCGTTGCTGGAAAAAAGCACACACGGCCGAATCATAAATCTTTCATCTGAATTATATAAAAAAGGTGAGGCCAAACTGTCAAAATTCGCATCTGATAAAAAGTTCGACGGTAATAAAGCATATGCCGACTCAAAACTATTAATCATTCTTTTCACGAAAGAGTTGGCACAAAAAGTAAAGGATAAAAATATCACAGTAAACGCAATCCACCCCGGAGTTGTTGGAACAGATGTTTTTCGAGAGTATCCAAAATGGCTGAACAGGTTGTTGAATATGTTTATCTCAAAACCTGAGGACGGTGCGAAACCAATCGTGCATTTAGCAACATCCAGTGATGTTTCCAATGTAACGGGAGAATACTTTTCCAAATCGCAGCGTTCAAAAACGATCGACATCGCGAATGATGAAAAGATCGCGAGACAAATATGGCAGGAAACGGAATCAATTTTAGATATCCGCAACCAGCAGAGTCGGGTCTAACAAACATCAGCAGCCGACGCCGGTCCGCGTCCTCTATCGGCCTGGTCTTTCACGCTTAAAAATCTGACGACTTTTCAGCGCGCGGCTGAAGGCCTTGCTGGGAATTTCCAGGAATGAACAAAGACATTGTTATCATATATGACGGATTGTGCGGATTCTGTAATCAGTCCGTTCTGTTTATCCTGAAGAGGGAGCGGGAAGGAATCACATCGTTCTCCGCAAATACGTCTGCGTATAGCAAAGAGCAGTTTGAAAAATATGGATTGGCAGATATCTCCAGGGAAACGTTGATTCTGATTGAAAACGGCGTAGCCTACACTTTCAGCGATGCCGTGCTGCAAATATCGAAGTATCTGGTATTTCCCTGGAGCCTGTTTTATAGTTTTCGAATCATTCCGAAGAATCTCCGAGATGCAGTCTACAGAATAATTGCAAGGAACAGATACAGGTTTTTCGGCAGGAATGATTCATGCGAAATACCCGGGGAAGAGGTCCGAAAACGATTTATTGAAGATTGAAAAAGCATCCGCGGTCATCCGTCCGATCCGTCAAATCCAGCTTGCCACGCCGAAATGACGCGGTGCGGCACGAAGGCGGGCGTTCCCCTCTCTTGACATTGATCCCCGTCCTTCGTACTATGGGTTAGACAAATAGCTAACACCTGTACGGCAGAGGATACGGTGATGAGTGAAGCGGGAGCGCCGCCGACGCGCTGCATGCACCTGGACATGGACACGTTTTTTGTCTCCGTCGAGCGCCTGATGGATCCGTCGCTCAACGGCAGGCCGGTGATCGTGGGCGGCACGCCGTTTCAGCGCGGGGTGGTGGCGGGCTGTTCGCGCGAGGCGCGGCGCTATGGCGTGCATTCGGCCATGCCATTGCGGCAGGCCTACGAATGCTGTCCCCAGGCCGTGTTCCTGCACCCGAATTTCACGCATTACGCCGAGTACTCCGACCGTGTGGCCGAGATGCTGGAGGACTCCGTGCCCGTGCTCGAGAAGGCCTCCATCGACGAGTTCTACCTCGACATCAGCGGCTGCGGGCGCGTGCTGGGGGAGGAGGAGGGCTGGGGGCACCGGCTCAAGCGCAGCATCACGGGCGAACTGCAGCTGCCGCTGACCTACGGCATCGCGCGCAACAAGCTCGTGGCCAAGGTGGCCACCAACGTGGGGAAGGGACACGGTGACCTGCGTGTGCCCGACGGACGCGAGGCGGACTTCCTCGCGCCGCATCGTGTGCGCATCCTGCCCGGTGTGGGCGAGGTGATGGAGCGCGACCTGCTGGGTATGGGCATGCCGCGCATCGGCAGCATCGCCCGTCTCCCGATGCAGCTGTTCACCAACATGTTCGGCAAACATGGACGCGCGCTGCACGAGCATTCCCGCGGCATCGATTATGCGCCGGTGCTGCCGTACCGCAGGCAGAAATCCCTCGGGGCCGAGCATACGTATCTCGAGGACGTGCTCGATCCCCGCGCGATGACGGCCACGCTCAAGCAGCTCGCCCAGCGCGTGGGACACGACCTGCGCGGGAAGGGCTTTCTCACGCGCAGCGTCACCGTCAAGCTGCGCTACGCCGATTTCGTCACCGCCACCAAAACCCTGCACTGCGACTACACCAATGCCGACCACACGCTGTACCGTATGGCGGAGCGGATATTCCAGTCCCTCTACACCCGCCGCGTGCGCGTGCGCCTGCTGGGCATATCGACCTCGGACCTGAGCGAGGATTACGGGCAGCTCTTCCTCTTCGAGGAGGAGGAAGAGAAATTCGACGGCCTGTACACCGGCCTCGACGACATCCGGCGGCGCTTCGGCAAGGGGGCGATCACCTACGGCAGCGTGCTCGAGCAGAAACAGGAGGAGAGTCGTCGTCGCTGTGCGTGACGACGACGCGGGAAGGCCCGCCTCCATGCCGCTCCGCGGCACTTTGGCGCGGCAGGACGGAGTGGACGGATAAGTACGGATATTTTTTCAGACGGAGGATAGAACGATGGACGAAAGAAATGCGATCGGGGTGCGATACCAGGGCGTGCTGATCACGGTGCGGGACATGGCGGCGTCGCGGCGTTTTTACGAGCAGCTGCTGGGACAGGAGGTGGAATTCGATTTCGGGGAGGACGTCAGCTTTCGCGCGGGCTTCGCGCTGCACGACGCGGAGCATTTCGCGGCGCTGCTCGAGGAGGGGACAGGGGACGCGGTGGCGCACCGCGGCATGTGTCCGGGGATGGAGCTGTATTTCGAATGCGAGGATCTCGAGGAGATCGCCCGGCTGCTCCGAAGGGAGGACGTGCGCTTCGTGCATGAAATCCGTGAGCAACCCTGGGCGCAGCGCGTGCTGCGCGTCAAGGATCCCGACGGATGGATCGTCGAAATCGGCGAACCGATGTCCCTCGTCGTCCGTCGCCTCGCCGAACGCGGCCACGACCTCGTCGCCATCGCGCGCCGCACGTCCCTCCCCGAGGGCACCGTCGCCACCATGCTCGCCCGCGCAGGACTGACGCAGGAGCGGCTGTTTGGGTGATTACAGATTACAGATTGCAGATTTCAAATGTGCAATTTGTAATCTGCAATCTGTAATTGGCTATCAGAGGTTTTCGATCACACGTTTCAGGCGTTCCTGCACTTCGTTGGCGATGTCGACGAGGGCGGGATTTTCGACGCCCATCATGGATGCGAGCGGATCGACCGCGGCGACTTCCACGCCGTCGGCTTTCTGCTGCACGACCACGTTGCAGGGCAGCATGGTGCCGATCTTGTCCTCTGCCGTCAGCGCCTGATGCGCGAAGGGGGGATTGCAGGCGCCGAGGATGCGGTAGGGACGGAAGTCCACATCCAGTTTGTTCTTCAGTGTCTCACGGACGTCAATTTCGGTCAGCACGCCGAAACCTTCTTCCTTGAGCGCCTCGGTGGTCTTCGCGATCGCGTCGTCAAAGGAAATATTGAGCGTTTTGGCGAAATAATAGGGTGCCATGTGTTTCTCCTCACGAATTGTATGATATGCAATGATTGTACGATGATTTTCTCTGTGTCGCAATATGCCGGTCATCGCGACAGCGGGCGTTCTTTTCGTGTGATGCATGACAGCGGAGATGGATTTATTTCCTTGAGCAGCGGCGGATCACTGCATGCGCGCATGAAACAGGAACACGCGGATGGAACGATGCGGGCCGGAAGGAGGTTTTGCACATGTGGCTTGCATTCAAGTCCAGGAATTCGGATGTTTCCTATCGTGAAGAAGAGTTTTTCCATATCGACCATTCTGCTCCTGCTCGTGAGCATCACCGGTGTCAGCGTGAATACGCATTACTGCCACGGACAGGCGCGGTACACGGTCATCGCGACGGACGCGGAGCACGAATCCTGCTGCGGTGACGCGATGAACGCCTGTCCTTCCTGTGAGGACCGCGTGCAGAGCAACGTAATGGACGAGCAGAGCGTGGTCGCCGCGTCATCGCATATCGCGTACGATGCGCTGTCCGCAGTGGTCGTCACGGTCCATATGGAAATGAACGACGGTGACATCACCGTCACGCCGCTGCAGCCGTTTTCCCACGGCCCGCCCGGTATTCCTGCCGGAATGACCATTCCAGTTTTCGTCCAGTCCTTCCTGAATTAATTCGCACATATCCTTTGGCGCGGAACGGATGTCCTGAATCCGTCCCGTCGCTGTGCTGTGTTCCGACGACCATCCCGACGCATCATCGACGTGTCATGACAAGGATATGTACGCATGCTCAACAAGTTCATCACGTTTTTCCTCGACAACAAGGTGGTCACCTTCAGCCTGCTGCTTTTGCTGCTGGGCTGGGGCATCATGACCGCACCGTTCGCGTGGGATAACGACATAGTGCCGCGGGATCCGGTTCCCGTGGACGCCATCCCCGATATCGGGGAGAATCAGCAAATCGTCTTCACGCGCTGGATGGGACGGTCCCCGCAGGACGTCGAGGACCAGATCACCTATCCGCTGACCACGGCGCTGCTCGGTCTCCCGGGCGTGAAGACCATTCGCTCGAATTCCATGTTCGGTTTCTCGAGCATTTACGTGATTTTCCACGACGACGTGGAGTTCTACTGGTCCCGTTCCCGCATTCTCGAGAAACTCAACTCCCTGCCGCCGAACACGCTGCCGGGCGGGGTGCAGCCGCAGCTGGGCCCCGACGCCACGGCGCTGGGGCAGGTGTTCTGGTACACCATTGAGGGACGCGACGAGGCGGGGAATCCCCTCGGCGGCTGGGATCTCCATGAGCTCCGCTCCGTGCAGGACTACTACATCAAATACGCACTCAACAGCGTGGAGGGCGTGGCCGAAGTCGCTTCTGTCGGCGGATACGTGAAGGAATACCATATCGACGTCGATCCCGACGCGATGAAGGCGCATGGCGTCACACTGCGCGAGGTGGTGGCGGGCGTGCGCAGTTCCAATGTCGACGTCGGCGCCAAGACCATCGAGATCAATCGCGTCGAGTACTTCGTGCGCGGACTCGGGTATGTCGAGAACATCGGCGACATCGAATCCGCAGTGGTCAAAGTGCGTGACAACACGCCGATTCGTGTCCGTGACGTTGCGCGTGTCACTATCGGTCCCGCGACCCGCCGCGGCGCCCTGGACAAAACCGGGGCGGAAGTGGCCGGTGGCGTGGTCGTTGCGCGCTACGGCGACAATCCCCTCGCGGTGATCGACCGCGTGAAGAAAAAGATAGCCGAAATCGAGGCAGGACTGCCGGAGAAGGTGCTGGATGACGGACGCGTTTCCAAGCTGCATATCGTGCCGTTCTACGACCGCACGCAGCTGATCCGGGAAACGCTCGGGACGCTCGAGGAGGCGCTTTCACTGGAAATCCTGGTCACCATCATCGTGGTTATCGTGATGGTGATCAATCTGCGGGCGTCGCTGCTGATATCCAGTCTGCTGCCCGCCGCGGTGCTCATGGTGTTCATCGCGATGAAATACGCGGGCGTGGATGCGAACATCGTCGCGCTTTCGGGCATCGCCATCGCCATAGGGACCATGGTGGACATGGGCATTATTCTCACAGAGAATATTCTTCGGCACATGGATGAAGCCGGCGCAGAGGACTCCATGCGCGATATCATCGCCCGGGCTTCCACCGAGGTCGGATCCGCCATCCTGACAGCGATTTCCACCACCGTGGTCAGTTTTCTCCCCGTATTCACGCTGCAGGCTGCGGAAGGCAAGCTGTTCACACCGCTCGCTTACACCAAGACCTTCGCGCTGCTCGCAGCCGTGGTCGTTGCCCTGGTATTTCTGCCCGCGATTGCGCATGTGATCTATTCCTTCCGTCGCAGCATGCAGCGCGAAAGCGGACCGTCGGACAACGGACGCCGGGCGCTGCGCAACCTCGGATGGTACTGGTCAGCGCTGCTGGCCGTCTCCGGCATCGCGCTCTGGGCCGCCGGGTTCGCCTGGGCGGGAGGGACGCTGCTGCTGATCGCCATAGGGAACGGAGTGCGCCGCTCCCATGCAGAGCGCGCACCGCGCTGGCTGCCGTGGATCAGTCCGGCCGTCGCCGTGCTTTCCATTACCTGGCTGCTCGCCGAGGAATGGATGCCGCTGGGGGCCGACCACACGCTGCTTCTCAACGGCCTGTTCATTCTCGCCATCATACTCGGTGTTCTCGGCGTCTTTCTTCTCGTCATCCGTTTCTACACACCCATACTGCGATGGACGCTCGAGCACAAGGGGCGCTTCCTCTCCATCGTCGGCGCGCTGCTGCTCTGGGGACTGCTGGTCTGGCAGGGAACAGAAGGGGTGTTCGGCGGCGCGGCGAACGTGGCGCAGGGCGCGGGGATCGATGTGCGCGAGACGCGGCCATGGAAAAACCTTGCCTCTCTCTTTCCCGGCACGGGAAAGGAATTCATGCCCGCGCTCGACGAAGGCGCCTTCCTGCTGATGCCGACATCCATGCCTCACGCCGGAATGGAAGAAAACATCCGTGTCGTGCGCGAACTGGACATGGCCGTGGCGGCCATACCGGAAGTGGAACAGGTGGTCGGCAAGCTCGGCCGCGTCGAATCGGCACTGGATCCCGCACCGATCTCCATGTATGAAAATGTCATTCTCTACAAGCCGGAGTACCGCGTCGACGAGCACGGAAACCGCCTGCGCTTCAAGACTGACGATGAAGGACGCTTCGTGCGTGATACGAAGGGGGCGCTGGTCCCCGATGACGACGGCACGTATTTCCGCAACTGGCGAGACCACATCCGGTCCGCGGACGATATCTGGGACGAAATCGTCGCGGCGTCTTCGGTGCCGGGTGTGACCTCCGCACCGAAACTGCAGCCAATCGAAACCCGCCTTGTCATGCTGCAGACCGGCATGCGGGCGCCCATGGGCGTCAAGGTGTACGGACCGGACCTGCAGACCATCGAGGATTTCGGCATGCGTCTCGAAGACATGCTCAAAGAAGTCCCCGGCGTGAAGGCATCCGCGGTTTTCGCCGATCGCATCGTTGGCAAGCCCTATCTCGAAGTCGACTGGAAGCGCGATGCGCTCGCGCGCTACGGCATCAGCATCGCCGACGCGCAGCAGTATCTCGAGGTGGCCGTGGGCGGCATTCCGCTCAGTACCACGGTCGAGGGACGCGAGCGCTACGCGATGCGCGTGCGTTATCCTCGCGAGCTTCGCGGCGATCCCGCCGCACTCGGAGACGTGCTGCTTCCCGCCGCCATGGGCGTGCAGGTGCCGCTGACCGAGTTGGCGGACATCCGCTACGAGCGCGGGCCGCAGAGCATCAAGAGCGAGGATACCTTTCTCGTCGGCTACGTGATCTTCGACCGCCAGGAGGGCGAGGCGGAGGTGGACGTGGTCGAACGGGCGCAGCGACATATAGCCGACGCCATCGAGGCGGGCACACTCGTCGTTCCGCCGGGCATCTCATGGAGATTCGCCGGCAGCTATGAGAACCAGCTGCGGGCGGAGAAGCGCCTGAGCATCGTCATACCCATCTCGCTGCTGGTGATATTCCTCATCCTGTACCTGCAGTTCCGTTCCGTCCCCACGACGCTGATGATTTTCTCCGCCATCGCGGTTGCCTTCAGCGGCGGTTTCATCCTGATCTGGCTGTATGGTCAGGAGTGGTTCATGAACTTCAGCATTTTCGGGGAAAACCTGCGGCACATTTTCCAAATGAACCCGGTGAACCTGAGCGTCGCGGTCTGGGTGGGATTCATCGCGCTGTTCGGCATCGCAACGGACGACGGCGTCGTCATGGCCACCTATCTCGATCAGAGCTTCCGCCGCAATCGTCCCACCGGCGTGCGGGAAGTGCGGGAGGCCGTCATCGAGGCGGGACAGCGACGCATCCGTCCCTGCCTGATGACGACGGCGACCACGCTGCTGGCACTGCTTCCCGTACTGACGTCGACAGGCCGCGGCGCGGACATCATGGTGCCCATGGCCATCCCGAGTTTCGGGGGCATGACCGTGGCCCTGGTTACGCTGTTTGTGGTGCCGGTGCTTTACAGCTGGCTCGAGGAAAGAAAAGAGATTCGTGCGATGAAACAGGAGGTGCGCCATGAGGCATAACATCGTTTTCACCGCAACGCTCATTCTCGTCGTGCTGATGCCCCTGAGGATCATTGCGCAGACGGATGCACCGGAACCTGAGATGAGATCCGCCATGCTGCAGCTCGCGGATCTCGAGCGCCTCGCCCTCGAGGGAAATCCGGGGCTCCGTGCACAGCGTCTGCGCTACGAAACGGCGCGGACCGAGATGACGCAGGCGGCGGCACTGCCGGACGCGAAAGTCGGTTTCGGCTATTTCGCCGTTCCCGTAGAGACACGGCTCGGTCCGCAGCAGGCCACGCTTTCCTTCGCACAGACTATCCCGTGGTTCGGCACAATCGGTGCGGAAAAAGACGCGGCGTCTGCGCGAGCCCGGCAGCGCTTCGCGCAGCTGGCGGACGCACGCAACCGCGTTCTCGTCGACCTGAGAAGCAACTGGTACCGCCTGTATGTGCTTGACCGGAGCATCGAACTGACGCGGGCGCACCTGGATCTGGTTCGGACGCTCCGGGAGATCGCGCTGACACGCTATGAAGCCGGATCTCGCCCGTTTTCGCATGTGCTTCGCCTCGACATGGAGGTGGAGAAGCTGCAGACCACGCTGCGCAACCTCGCAGACGACATCCCTTCTGTCATCGGGGAGCTGCGACTGCTGACTGGACAACCCATTGAGGCAGCGAAGCTGCAGCTGCCCGACAGTCTCGCACTTCCTGCGCAGTCCGTTGACACGGATGGCCTGTTACGCGCGGCGGAGGAAGCGCATCCCCTGTTGCGGGGACTCGATGAAGAAGCGCGGTACTGGCAGCATCGCGGTGACGCGGCGCGGCGAATGGGATACCCCTCGCTGACGCTCGGTGTCACGTACACCGCCATTGGCCCGCGGGAGGACATCGACATGCCTGACAATGGGCGGGATGCTATCATCCCCCAGCTGGGACTGTCCTTTCCGCTATTCGGCTCCCGCTACGACGCGATGGAGGAGCAGGCACAGCTGCAGCAGCGGGCCGCGGACGCGGCGCGCGAGGAAATGCGTCTCTCGCTCTCTGCTGCCGTGCTTCAGGGCCGCAGCGACCTTGCGGACGCCCATCGCCGTTTCGCGCTTGCCCGGCGGCTGACGGAACTGACCCGCCGCACCTGGAAGGTGCTGCTCGAGGAATACAGCGCGGGCAGCGCCGGGATTGATGAAGTCCTCGCCGTCGAGCGCGATTTGTTGCGACACGCGCTTGACAGTGAAAAGGCTCGGGCCGATGCAAACCGTGCAGCCGACGAACTCGATTATCTGACAGCACAGCGAGAGGATCACGACGATGAATACCGATAAATGGAACGCGATGATACGACGCGCGCTGTCCGTCACGGGCGTTCTCGCTGCCGGAATCTTCCTGGGCTGGCTGCTCTTCGCCGGGCCGGGTGGAAAGGACACGGGCGGTGTGGAGAAGCATGCGCACTCCGCGCAGGAGGCGACGGTGTGGACCTGCTCGATGCATCCGCAGATACGTGCGGAGGAGTCCGGGCTCTGTCCCATATGTGCGATGGACCTGATTCCCCTCGACAAGGATGCTGCGGCTGACAGTCCCGATCGCCTGCAGATGACCGACGAGGCCGTGCAGGCGGCCAACATCCAGACGGTCGCGGTGGAGCCTGGCATGCCCTATCGCGAGATCCGTCTGCCCGGCAAGGTGCAGCCAGATGAATCCCGCCAGGCGGAGATAACCGCCAGGGTCACCGGACGAATAGAGAAACTGTACGTGAACGTCACGGGACAGCAGGTCGGCCGCGGCCAGAAGCTGGCTGCCGTCTATTCCCCGGAACTCGTTTCCGCGCAGAAGGAACTGCTCGAAGCGGCGGCGATGCGCAGCAGCAATCCGGAATACCTGGAGGCGGCGCGCGGAAAGCTCCGCTCCTGGGATCTCACCGATGCGCAAATCGCGCGCATCGAGAGCAGCGGGAAGGCGCAGCGCACCTTCGACGTTCTGTCCCCGCAGGGCGGGACCGTGCTCATGCGGCATGTCGCGGAAGGTGCGTATGTCCGCGAGGGACAGTCGCTGTTCGCCATCGCGGATCTTTCCCGCGTCTGGCTGCAGTTCGACGCCTATGAGAGCGATCTCGCGTGGCTGCGGACGGGCATGCCGCTGCGCTTCACCGTCGCGGGACAGCCGGGGCGCGAATTTGAAGGACGCATTGCCTTTATCGATCCCGTCATCGATCCCGTTTCGCGTGTCGCGAAGGTTCGCGTGGAGATGAGCAATCCCGGGGGCGTGCTCAAGCCGGAAATGTTCGCCACCGGCGTGGTGAAGTCCACGCTGCCGGGACGCGACGAGGCGCTGATCATTCCCCGCAGCGCGGTGCTCTGGACGGGCAGGCGTTCGGTGGTGTGGGTACGCGACACGGAGGCGGACGCACCGGTATTCCATTACCGCGAAGTGCGTCTCGGTCCCGAAGCCGGTGACGGTTACGTGGTCGAGGATGGTCTCGCCGAGGGCGAGCAGGTCGTGGCAAACGGCGTGTTCTCCGTCGACGCTGCGGCGCAGCTGCAGGGGAAGGTCAGCATGATGAATCCCCCGGCCGGCCGTATTTCACCGAGCGGTGAAAACGGACAGATGCATGAAACGTCGCAGACGTCGCGATCGGTCGATCACGTGGCGGGGCCGGCTTTTCAACAGCAGCTGCTTGCTTTTTTCGATGCCTACGAAAACATAACAGACATTCTCATCGCATCCGATGCCGCTGCGGTGCCCGCCGCGATCGGAGCCGCACGTGCTGCGCTCGGAGGCATCGACCCGGCTTCCCTGTCCGGAACAGCCAAAGCGCACTGGGCCGAGCTGCAAGGGAGTCTGCGGAAAAGCCTGGCTGCGATGCGCGAAACGCGCGACATTGAGAAACAGCGCACGCACTACCAAGCGTTGAGTGGGTCTCTGTACCAGGTTCTGAAGCAGTACGGTGTCGGAGGTCGGACCGTGTACCATCAGTACTGTCCCATGGCCTTTGACGACGCGGGCGCGTACTGGCTCAGCTCACAGAAGGAAATTGCGAATCCCTATTTCGGCGACGCCATGCTGAAATGCGGTGTGACGAAGGAAGAACTACATCAATAATAAGGAGAACGCTATGAAATCAACGTTTTTTGCACTGATCGCGGCAGCCCTGCTTTTCACAGCATGCGGAGGCGGCGACGCCGACAGCCAGGACGAGGGCATGCAGCAGGAGCAAGTGCAGCAGGGAGCGACCGCCGGACAGGTGGTATTCTACTGTCCCATGGAATGTGAGGGCGAGAAGACCTATTCCGAAATGACCACATGTCCGGTATGCGGCATGGACCTTGTCGAGAAGGGCAGCGTCGACGCGGACGCGGACCACTCTCATGAAGGACATGATCACATGGAGCATGAGCACGGGGACGATGGATCGATGTAATCATCCCATCCGGAGAAACAAAAAAAGGTCCCGATACGCGGGACCTTTTTTTTCCTTCTGGGGAGATTTCTACTGCAGCGTGACTTCGCCGATGGCGTTGTCCGCACCAGTGGTGACTGAAATGCCATTCTGTGCGTACGTCCGGTTCTGCACGTCGGTGATGGTCAGATCATAGGTGCCGGGGGGAAGATAGGCGAGGCGGAACATGCCCGTCGCGACATCGACCGGGGTCGACGTGATCTCCATGCCATTCTGGGAAACGACGGCCAGCGGTGCGTCCGCCGGATTGCTGACGGTGCCGGAGATCGATCCGGTGGTGGCGACTTCGACAACGCGCAGCGTCGGCTTGAGTTTGTAGCCTTTCGGGCTCTGGGGATTGCCCGTGGTCACGATGGAGGCATGCGCATCGAAATCGATCATGAATTCGTAGGTGGAACCGGCGACGAGGTCGAAATTCGTGATCAGTTTCAGTCCGGTCTGCTCCGCACTCGGGATGGTGACGTCATACGGTGTGCCGTCGACGACGACTTCAGCGGCGGTTACCATCAGGCGAATCTGTGTGACCTTTCCGGGATCGACATCCACGCGGCCGAGTTCGATCGAGTTGCCGTTGTTCCACTCGAGGAGGTTGATCGTCGTTTCCTGTCCGGGAAGAACTATCCAACCTCCGCTCATGCTGACAGCCACTTCGCTGAACGTGATGTTGACCGCGTCGTATTCCGCCGGGGCGTCAGTCATGCTGACGGCGATGGTGGCTTTCGTTGCGGGCTGATTCTCATCGTCGTCGCTGCAGGCGCTGAATAGGACCGCACCGGTCAGGAGAATTGCGAAAAGCATGCGTATGAATTTCATGGATGGTACCTCTTCGTATTGATGCAATTGATATTGGATTCGGGAGCGTATTCTACCCCTTGATCACCCCGATCGGTTTGAATTTCGCGACTTTCAGCGTGATGCCCGCATCGTGCATGACATCGACCACGTCGGCGACGTCTTTGTATGCATGCGGCATCTCTTCTGCGATCGTCCGTTTTCCCGTCGCCTGTATTTCCACGCCGCGTGCACGCAACTCTCCGATCATGTCGCGTCCTTCGCTGGCTTTCATGGCCTTTTTGCGGCTCATATGCCGTCCTGCGCCGTGACAGGAACTGCCGAAGGTTTCCTGCATGGCTTTTTCCGTACCGACGGTGAGGAAGGAATAGCGTCCCATGTCCCCGGGAATGAGCACAGGCTGCCCGATATCCCGGTACATGCCCGGCAGGCTTGCATGTCCGGGACCGTATGCGCGTGTTGCGCCTTTGCGGTGCATGCAGACGCTGATGTCGTTTCCGTCAACCGCGTGCGTTTCGAATTTCGCGATGTTGTGACAGATATCGTAGACGAGGCGGAAGCCCGCTTCGCCCTCGCGCAGTCCGAGCGCCTCTCCGAAGGCCTGCTCGGCGAGATGCATGATGACCTGCCGGTTCGCGAAGGCGTAATTCGCCGCACAGCGCATGGCGCCGAGATATGCGCGTCCTTCATCGCTGCGCAGGGGCGCGCAGGCCAGCTGGCGGTCGGGAATGCTGATGCCGTACTTTTCCGTGGCCCTGAGCGTCACTTTCAGGTAATCGTCACAGACCTGGTAGCCGAAGCCGCGGCTGCCGCAGTGAATGAGCACGACGATGCCTTTTTCCCGCAGTCCGAAGCGCGTTGCGGCCTCCGGATGGTAAATCTCCTCGACGCGGCCGATTTCCAGGAAGTGATTCCCGGATCCGAGCGTACCCAGCTGATCGGCCCCGCGCTGCCAGGGACGCGCGTCCACCGATTCCGGATCCGCCTCCGCCAGGCAGCCGCGTTCCTCGATGAAATCCACATGCGATTCCTTCCCGAAGCCGCGCCGGACCGCCCATTCCGCACCCTGCACGGTCACCGCCTGCAGTTCCTTTTTCGAGAGCTTCGGGATGGCGCGTGACGCACCGACACCGGTGGGTACATGGTGAAAGAGGCTTTTGACGAGCTGACGTATCCTCGGCTTCACATCCGCTTCCTGCAGTCCGGTCGCGACGAGCCGGACCCCGCAGTTGATGTCATAGCCCACGCCGCCGGGGGATATGACGCCATCCGTGCTGTCGG
>CAJXSA010000053.1 GCA_913060595.1 uncultured Ignavibacteria bacterium | reverse complement strand
GCCCCGAGCGGCGTCGTCTACCTCTACGGGAGCTGGGGCAGGGTCACGGCGCTCGCATTCGGCGGCAACCGTTTTGAAGAAATTGCGCGTACCGCGATCGCGGCAGGACAGAACGATCTCGCCGTGGGTGCCGATGAGACGATTTTCCTCGCATCGGAGTTCGCGGGACTGCTCGCGCTGCGACGCGACGGCGCGAAGTTCCGGCTGCTTGCACAGCTGCGGCCATCCGAGCACATGCGTGCCGTCACCGTCGACGGGGACGGCGTCGTCTACCTCGCCGGTCCGCAGGACGCTGCGATGAGTGCCTATCTCTTCGACGGTGCCGGATTTACACGCATCGGGAAAGCCCCGGGCACCGTCATGCAGGCGCGCGCGCTGGCGACGGGGCCGCAGAGGACCGTTTTCCTTGCAGATGACAACGGGGGCGTGCACGCCTACGCCTTCAAACAGGGTATTCTCCAGCAGACCGCCACCGTGCGGGACGAAGGTTCCGCACAGGAGATTCTCGCGACCGAAGACGGAACAGTGTACGTCGCGAACGCCAGTGACGGACTGCGCGCCTACAGGTACGACGGAAACTCGCTGCAGAGAACAGGCCACTGGTGCTGTCCCATGAGCGACGCCCGAAGCATCGCGGTCGACGTGGACGGCGTCGTTCTCCTGGCCAACGGACAGGACGGACTCCGCGCCATCTGCTGTGATCGGCAGCGCAGCGCATGCATCGCGCGCTGCGACGAAACGGCGGACGCGCGCGACGCGGCAGTCGGTCCCGACGGCACCGTCTTCCTCGCAAACGGAGCGGGTGGCCTTCGTGCGTACCATCCCTCCGCCCCGCTGCTCACCTGTGCGGCAGCCACGAACTGCGGCACCGCCCTGCCCATCGATGCCCGTGCGGTCGACGTGGACTGGCTGGGCAGGGTGTTCTGCGCGCATGACGGCCAGCTGTCCATTTACACCTACGACGAGTCTGCGTTCACGCGCATCGCCGAGCAGCCGACCCTGGGTGACGCGCTGCGCATCGCCGTTACTTCTGAGGGATGGGTGTATGTCGCCTGCGGCAAGCTGGGGTTGCAGATCCTGCAGTTCGACGGCCGTCGGCTCACCACGGTCGCCCACATCACCGAAGGCATGAACGTGCGTGACATCGCGGTCGCGGACAACGGCAACGTGTACGTCGCGACGGAAACACACGGCCTGCGCGCATACAGCTGGCTGGGAGGCGATTTTCACTGCACCGCACATCTCCCGCCCGAAGACAACTTCCGGCAGCGGAGCATGAGCGTCGCTGCAGGGCCGGGCAGCACGGTCTTTCTCGCCAACGGACGCGACGGACTGCGTGCGTACACCTTCACCGGCGATGCGCTTATCCCCGGTGCGCGACTGAACTTCCTCTACGACGGCTATTTCACCGGCGCACATCTCCTGCAGTCCGGGCAGGACGGCACGCTCTTCTTCGGGTACGAAGCCTATCCCGGCATGGATGAATCCGGCGTCTACGCGTGTGTCTACAGGGACGGCGAATTCCGCGTCACCGCGCATCTCACGAATGCCGGCAAACCGCAGGACATTGCTTCCGGACCCGATGGCAGCCTGTACATCGTCGGAGACGACGGCGGGCTGACCGGCTATCGCTACGCCGCGAACGCGGCGACACCCGCCCTGCTGGCGAGCAGCGACGCGATCGATTTCGGCCAGGTCCCGATGGGCGCGTCACGCATGCAGTCGCTGGCCGTGTCCAACGTCGGCAGCATGCCGCTGCGCATACGCGACCTCACACTGCGCAACATTGACGGCAATGCCTTCCGCATCGCCCGCAGACTTCCCGCGGAAATCCAGCCCGGAGAGAGCGCATGCCTCGACATCCTGTGCCAGACATGGAAGGACGGGCGTATGAACGGTGAGCTGGCGCTCATGACCGACGATCCGGATCAGAGCAGCCTGATCGTTCCGCTGCAGGCAACCGTGATGGGCAATCTCGCAGACGCACCGTATCCGCCGGAAACGCGGCTCGAGCAGAACGTTCCGAACCCGTTCAACCCATCGACGACCATACGCTTCCGCATTCCCGCGAACGAGCAGGTACAACTGACCGTGTTCAATCTCACCGGGCAGCGGGTCGCGACGCTGGTCGACGGACCGCTTGCCGCCGGCTGGCATGATATTCACTTCGACGCAAGCGCCTTCGCCTCCGGTATCTACCTGTACAGGCTCGAGTCCGCCGCAGGTGTGACGACAAAACGCATGATACTCATGAAATGACATCCGGCAGTCTGCGTGTCAATGTCGCACGCAGGCTGCTGCACCGTACATACAGACCCTCTCACAGGCAGTTTCACTCCTGCACTGCCCGGTATACCGCGACTCATGGTCAACCGCCGAGAACCAGCACTACAGACAACGCAACACGCAGCAAGATTGCTGCAATGAACGCGGCGATTACCGACGTTCGTGACCCATGATTGTACAATGAAACGAACAGGCTGGAGGCGACCATGCGACACAATATTCATGGACGGTGCGTCCTGCGGGGCGCCTGTCTGCTGCTGCTATGCATTCTTATCTGTCCGGGATGGACATGCCAGGCGCAGGAGACACACACATTGACACACTGGACGAGCAATTCTGAAGTGGGAAGCGCGGAAGCGCTCGCATACGGAAACGACGGCACAATATTTCTTCTCGGGGAACGCGGCGGGCTCTGGGCCTTCCGGCGAGATGCGGAGGAGTTTGATTTGCTGGCCTATTACCCCGTGCAGGACGGATACAGCAGGCTGGCAATCGGTCCGCACAACGACGTGTACCTCGCGGGGACGTGGAAGGGACTCGCAGCCTTCTCCTACAGGGACCAGACATTCGAGAAAATCGCCAGCGGCACGCTGGAAGGCGAAGCGAACGGTCTCTGCATCGGACCGGATGGCACGGTGATGCTGGCTGCCGGTCATGCAGGCCTGATCGCCATGCGGCGCTTCGGGGACCGGTTACTGCGCGTCGCACAGACCTCCGAGGGGGGATATGCCCTCTCCGTGGCGGCCGGCGACGACGGCAGCGTATATCTCGGCTGCGAGAATGAAGCGATTCTCAGCGCATATCATTTCGACGGCAGTGCGTTTATCCGCGTTGCGAAAACGATCCTGGGGGCCGTGCGCCCCGTGGACATCTCCATCGACCGGAATGGAACGATCTTCCTCGGAGACAGGAAAGGAGGTGTCACTGCCTATACAATGAAGCAGCATGAAATCAACGTTGCAGGCAGCATCAACGACGGCGGGACGACGATGTCCGTCGCCGCAGGTCCGGACATATTCGTCTACCTCGCGAACGCAGACGACGGCATGCGCGCATACGCGTTCGACGGAGATTCCTTCCATCGCGCGGGACACTGGCAGGGCCGCATCGATGACGCTCGCTGCGTGGCCGTCGATGAAGACGGCATAGTACTGCTCGCGAACGGCCGTGACGGACTCCGCGCGATCTGCTGCGACGGTATTCGCAACGAAAGCGTGGCCCATTACAAAATGGGTGGCGAAGCACGCAGCGTGGCCGTCGGACCAGACGGCACCGTCTTTCTCGCGAACGGTGAAGACGGACTCCGCGCATACAGGGTCTCGAAGCCATTCGTGCAAACCGCCGCGTGGACGAACGAGAAACCCGAATCTGCCGTGCATGCACGTGCGGTGGCGGTGGACTGGTTCGGCCGCGTCATCCTCGCACATGACCGCGCGCTTTCCATTTACACGTACACAGGACGGTCGTTCATACGCATCGCGCACGTCGCGACGGTCGGAGATGTCAACAGCATCGCGGTCAGCACTGACGGCTGGATATACCTGGCGTCCGGGTACGACGGCCTCGAGATCCTGCGCTTCGACGGTCAGATACTGCGAACCGTGATGCATGTCAACGATGGTGGCTATGCCAACGACGTGTCCGTCGCGGATGACGGCAGCGTGTTTCTCGCCACCGGCGATGACGGACTGCGCGGATATATCTGGTATGGTCAGGAATTCCTCTGCACCGCGCACCTGAACAATCCGGGGAACTGGGGAAGCTGGGCGCGCGGCGTCGCCGCTGGACCCGGCAACACAGTGTTTCTTGCGAACGGGCAGGACGGTCTTCATGCGTACTCCTTCACCGGCAGCACCTTTACTCCCCTCGCGCATCTCGAGATGCCCGCGGGAGGGTATGTTGTCGGCATGAATGCCCTGGACGTCGGTCCGGGCAACACCGTTTTCTTCGGCTTCGACGACTATGCGGGAACGGAACGTTCGGGACTCTATGCCTGCGAATTCGACGGCAGCGGTTTCCGGGTCACGGCACATGTGACGGACATTGACCGCACGATGGATATCGCGGCCGCGCGTGACGGCAAGGTGTATCTCGCGGACGGAGGGGGCGGACTGCAGGGCTATCAGTACGCAGTCACGAAACTGGGACCGCATCCCGTGGCGGACCGTGATAAAATCGATTTCGGGTACCTGGAAATCGGTGACGAGAATGTGCAATCCGTGACCATCAGCAATCTCGGAAACGCGCCGCTGACCATCCGCGAACAGTATATCGCGGAATATGGCAAGCATGCCTTCAGTATCGCGCACGCATTGCCCATCCGCGTCGAGGTGGGCGAAAGCGCGTACATTGACATTGTCTGTCATCCCGTGACGACAGGGCCGCAGCAGGCGACGCTTATCATCGATACCTATGACATCGACAACATGGAACTGCACATACCGCTCAAGGCATTCGTCATGGGTGACGTCGCGGACGCTCCCGTCCCGGTGAACCTGACACTGGAACAAAACGTCCCGAACCCGTTCAATCCCTCCACGACGATTCGCTTCCGCATTCCCACGGACACGCACGTGCGGCTGACCGTTTTCAATCTAACGGGGCAGTACATCGCCACACTCGTCGACGCTCCGCTTCCGTCCGGATGGCACGATATCCATTTCGATGCGACCGCGCTCGCCTCCGGCATGTATCTCTACCGGCTCGAAACCGCTGCGGGCATCGAAACACGCAGGATGATACTGACGAAATGACGTCCTGCATCGCGCCATCTCTCACCGCCCCGGTTCCCGCAGGTCCGGGGCGTTGTGTAATAATCAATCCCCGCCATGGCGGGGATTTTTCTTTTCCTCACGTCGGATCAGTCCGGGTACAGCACGACGGGAATACGTTCGACGGCACCGCCCGCGCGCAGGATGAACAGGACCTCCTCCCCGTCGCGGTCGACGCGTCCGCGCAGGTAGATTTTCACGCGCGTGCCGACCTGTCGTCCGCTTGCGTCGGTGACCGGCTCGAGCAGGTAGTCGTCGAGCAGATCCCGTCCGTATTCGGATTCCACTTCCACGCGGATGCGGTCCGCGGGACGGTAATTCTGCGCGATGCAGCTGCCGCAGACAAACGCGTCGAAACGGAATTCCTGGTTGACGGCGTATTCGCCGCCACGCGAGAATGACACGTTGCGGATACGCGCCGGCGCTTCGCGCACGGTGTAGCGGAAACGGGAATCCGCGAGGGTTTCGTCGTCCACGGCGATCGGGTACGATCGTCCGCGGTACTGCGCCTCTATGGTGAGCGTTTTCCCCGCCGCGTCCTCTGCGAGGGGAAGCTGCGCCATCGCACCGCGTCCCTCTCCGACCACGGTTCCGTCGAGCACGGCGCGCCACCTGTAATCGGACTGCACGTCCAATCCCTCCACCGCGAGATTCTTCCGGAACAGTTCGCCCGCAAAGGCGTCGGTGACGGTGGATTTCGATACCGGCCATTTCACAGTGGCAGTGAATTGCGTCGCTGCGCGGCTCATCGCACCCGCACCGCGGCTGTCGCGTGCGTCGACCGTGACATCATAGGTGTCGGGGCGTGAGAAGGTGTGCGTCCATCGCAGACGCTCCCCGTCCAGGTCGACGCGACCGTAATTCACCGCGGCGCGCACGCGGCGTGCGTCGGTGCCCTGCACTTCGATAAACCTGGCGGCGGGATACCCGGCGGCCGTGGTGATATTGCCGCCGTGCAGTCCGAGGGGATCTCCGCGGGCGATGACTTTCACCTCCATTCCCGCCTCGAGATTTTCGAACTGATCGATGCGCGCGGCGAGGTCAGGCACCAGCGCGGCGATGATTTCATAGGGAAAGCGCAGCGAGGCCAGTTTCACGTCGCCGCCCGGCAGTATGCCGATGCGATTGATGCTCGATTTCCCGTTGAAGCGGTAGGTGCCCGGGGCCGGGGCCCGCCAGTTGTATGCGTATGCGCGCGTGCCGCTGGTATGCTGACCGGCGACCGGGAGGATGTCCTGTCCCACGCAAAGACGGTCGATTTCGCGTCCGTCGCGCGTCACGATGATCTCGGGAGGAATGGTCACCCTGTCCTCCGGTCCCATGCCCTGCAGCATGATGACGAAGCGGCGGGATTCCCCGACTTCCATCTGGTTGCTGCCGTTCAGGGATTGCACGGGCGTTGTTTCCATGAGTTCGAGCACGATTTTCTGCGTCAGCGCCAGCAGCTGATCGCGCTCCCGTCGCAGCTGCTGCTCGGCATCGTCGCGTTCGACGATGATGATGAGCAGCTCACAGATGACGGCGAGGTAGAGAAAGAAATACACCTGGTATTTCCGGAAGGATTTCTGCTGTTCCATGAGTGCGCTCCTGCGTCTGAGTGTTCCACGTGAGTCCGGTCCGGCTGTCGCGCCGCGCGCGTCCCTGCTGCGAGACGGCGCTACCAGCCGTCGGTCGGATCTTCCCGCTCGCGCTGCACTTCGACAAGCGTCTCGAACACGTCGAGCGCGTCCTCTTCGTCAAGCACGATCAGTATGTCGAGCACCTCCCATGCGCGTGTGAGGTCGTCGTTGTTGATCGCGGCATAGGCGAGCAGGTACCAGGCGTCGGGATCAGAAGGCGCGAGCCACGCGGCGCGTTCGAAGGTTTTTTCGGCGAGCGCATAGCGGGCGGTGCGGAGATAAATCACCCCGAGGTTGTAGTGCGCGAGATCGTCTTCGGCGTCGATTTCGATGATGTTGCGCAGCACACGTGCGGCGCGGTCGTAGCGGGAAAGACGGATCAGCGCATACGCCAGGTCGTGCAGGTCATGCAGCGTGAAGGAGGTGTGATGCTTCGCCATTTCGTATGCGGTGGCGGCGCGCTCCCACTCTTCGTTTTCGAAGTGACGCCGGGCGTCGGCCAGCTGGCTCTCAGCGACGGAACGGTCGGCGGCGGCCAGCAGCGCCCCTTCGTGCTGCGCAGATGCGACAACGCTGAACGCGAGAAGCATGATGAGTGTGATGGAAATGCGCGCAGTCATGACCGGCCTCCTTTCTCCAGTGCCGCGGCGGCATCGAGGTCGGCCACCACGTCCCGGATGGCTTTCATCACGAACTCGCGTTCGAGATACTGCCCGTTGGGCAGCTGCACGGCGTCCGTTGCGGATGCCGGCTGTTCGCTGTCGCTGCGCTCGTACCAGGTGGAGAGTCCCAGCATGCACAGCACGGTGATTTCGACGATGATGGCGGCGATGATCATTTCCGGCTGATGCGGGACCATGAACTTGATGCCGCGGAAGCCGATGCTCATGATGAGAAAGGCCGTGCCGAGAAAGGCAATGGCCGTGACGTTGTTGCGGTACGCGGGAATGAACGCGCTGTGCATGTAGCGGCGGAAGGCGATGCGCGCGCTGTGTTCGCGCTGCAGCCATTTCCGCGGCTCCGTGCGCAGATGCTCCCCATATTCCGGCGCGATGCGCAGGAACTGCAGCGCCGCGCCGAGCAGCGCGTGCGCCCCGCCGCGAAACAGGGTGAAGCCGAGAGGTGAAAAGAGGACGATGACGACGACAAATGCCGCGAGTGTGACGGTCGAGATGAGGCGCATGTCCACGATGAACGTGGATTCACCGATGCGGAAGACGTACTCCGCATTCCAGAGATTGGCCGACAGTCCCCCGGGGGATTCCGCAAGGCGTTCGAGTTCGCGATAGCTTGCGCCGCTGATGCCGCGGCCCTGCGACGCGAGGCGGGACTTCAGCTCCGCGAGCGTGACCGTGGCGTGTGCGGCGTCGGAAAGGGACATCGAGGCAAGCGTTGACACGGCGGGCGTAGACACGGAGGTTGTTGACACGGCGGACGATGACCCGGTTGCCGTTGCAGTCGGGGACTGCGCGGCGGCGGAGGCGGCGGGCAGCTGCCGGGCTCCGGCCATCAGCGGCAGGAGCAGCAGGAGCGCCGGGATGATGAGGTGACGCATGATTCCTCCTGTTGTGAGAGTTAAACAACAACTCCCCCGTGCAACAGGACGGGTGGCATTCACATAGTACGTAAGGGGGTATCAGTGGGTCGCACGGAAGAGTACAATTTCCGTGCCATCGCGTTCAACCCAGTAATCAAGCCCTGAAACGCACGTCCCCATGCGTCCGCCTGTGCGGATGATTCACGCGGGTGTGAGAGATATTCCCGTATTTGAGGAAAAAACACATGTGATGCACGTACTTGAATTTCTTATCCCGTTTCCACATGTTGCGCTGGAAACACTCCGGCGGATTCCTCTACAGCCGCCTTTTCACATCACCGGTACACGTCCCGAATCTTCCTGGATCCCCATGCGCAGCATCCTGTCCCTCCTGCTTGCCGCTGTTCTGTACACCTCTTTGCAGGCCCAGCCCGCGGTGCGTCTCGGCGTGTACGAGGGAATCGGCTTCACGGGCACGACCTATCATTTCATGGGAAAAGAGCACAACCGGGAGATCGAGTCCATGGCGCATCTCGGACTCGCGATCGAGATACCGCTGTCGGACCACGTCCTGCTCGCCTTCCGTCCCGCGCTGTCCACGCTGAACGACGCTGCCGGACTGGCGGCACGGGTGCGAAGTGACGGCGCGACGCGATACTTCCGAAGTTCGATCAGCGAACAGTGGATTCTGGAACTGCCGCTGCTTGCGAAGACCGTCTTCCACGGACGCGAAGTGCGTCCGTACTTCAGCGTCGGGGGCTTCCTCGACGTCAATCCCAATCCAGCGGAAATCGTCGTCGACGACGGGGGCGGCCCGCTTCCCGACATCGAATCCTACGCAAAGCTGTACGGCGGCGTGATGGCCGCCGTGGGCGTCGAAATCATCGCCGCGGAAATCCTCCTCATCACTCCCGAACTCGGCATCCGCCAGTTCCTGTCGCGTCCCATTGACGGCGCCTACCTCACGCAGAACAACAATCCCCGCTTCATGTTCACCGTCGGCATCATGTTCCCGCTCGATTTCGAGCGGTGGTGAATTTCGCCGTTCCCCTGCATTGCGCATAGGGGCGCTGTCGCTCACTCGAATGCAAACCGTATACGCGTCGCCTCCGACGCCTGGAGCGCATCCAGCACGAACAGCTCGTCGGCGAGTGATATCCAGGTCTGTCCTCCGCCCTGTCCGAGCGGGTCGATCTGCCAGTAGCCGGCATAGACAAGAATGGAGTCGCTGAGTGCTTCCGTGTGAGTGGCCACGTCGTCTCCCCTCAGCACGAAACTGCGCATCGTATTGACATCCAGCGGGATATCACGCAGCTGCAATGCGAGATCGCGGAAATACCGTCCTGTGCCGCCGATACCGCTGACAGAAGCGGAGCCGCTGCCCGTGAGCACGAGTCGGGCCTCGGTGATGACTCTCAACTCGTCGTCGAACTCGAGGACAAGCGAAATCCTGTCTTTGCCGTTGAGTCCGTCGAGCAGATGTTCAAGCGATACGGGAAGTTCCGCGGCGTAGGTCCACCGGTTTCCTTCTACGACAGGATCAGAGAACGTCACATCATCGTAGCGGGGATAGCGCAGCAGCGGATCCCCTCTCCCCCGCAGCGCCCGGTACTGCAGCGCAGCGTTTTCCATGCGAAAGTGCACGGCGTTCCACCCGTCGACAGAGAAACGCGCGGCAACTGACCAGGCATTCATTCCCGATCCCGGACACACAGGGCGAATGCGCCAGGCAACTTCCCGCTCTTTCCACCCGCCGTTGAGGTACAAAGCGCAATCGGTCGCGACCACCGTGGTATCCAGTTCCGTGAAGAAAATGTGTCCATTCGCACGTCCGACCTGCACTTCATACGCGGTCGCACCCGGCAGGGGCTCCCACGAAAGTGTGACACGTCCTGGCCTGACTGTAACACGGTGCGCCGGGTGCTGCATGAAAGCCTTTGCCGTGAATGGGGATACATCTGACCATGCGCCGTCCCGCCCCTCCTCCCCGATGGGCTGCAGTCGCCACCCCATGTTCTTCCCTATCCGGTCGAGATCGATGTAGATGTTACAGGACGTCCCGGAGAGCGACGTATCGTGCTCCGGCATGAAACCGCTTTCCGTCATGAATCCGACCTGCAGCCGGTATGATGCCGCGCCCGATGCCGCCTCCCATGAGAACTGCACGCGACCGGGCAGAAGCTGCGCGCCCGCCTCCGGCGCACGCTGCGATGGGGTACCGACAGGACCGACGGGATCGTCCTCCGTACAGGAAACGAGGGAAAAAAGCAAATAAACGGGAAGAATCAGCCGGATGATGCGTGTCATGGCTGCACCTCGTATGTAATACGCGGAAATCCACACTGCGCGTAAGGTATACTGCAGCACGCGCGAAAGTGTCATGAAAATGTAAAAACGGGGAAAGAAGATGTTTTGACATCCTCATGACATGTGCTGCCGCGTGCGTGTGTACTCTATTACAGCAACCCCGTCACACGCACCCGCGTGATGTTTCATGCGGGCGAATGAATCGCGGATACGCTATGCAACGGAATAGAAATCGACCGAGGTATGACATGGTACCCATGGAATGGCAGGCTGCGGACACAGGACGGCGCAGGCGTGCGCGATTCTTTGGAGTTCTGCTCACGATCGTCATCATCACAGCCATGCACTCCACCACGGCGCAGGCGCAGATCGCATGGACCTGGCTGCACCCGTCGCCGCAGGGAAACGATCTGCTCGCGGTCGCGTACGCGGATTCACTGACGGGCGTGGCCGTGGGAAAACAGGGGACGCTTCTCCGCACCACGAACGCCGGGGATTCATGGGAGAGTATGCGCGAAAGCCGTTCCTATGATCTCACCGACGTGTTTTTCCTGGACGGTGCTTTTGGTGCCGTGACCGATACGCGTGGAATGATCATGCTCTCCCGCGACGCCGGCATGACCTGGGAATACAGCTATCCTCCCAGCCCCGCCAGCGTCTCCCTTGCTGCGATCTCCTTCCTCAGCCCGGAGAAGGGCATCGCTGTCGGGCGCGACGGGGTGATCGTCCGCACCGCCGATGGTGGAAAAACCTGGCAGCCCTGCGCGAGCGGAACTCACTCCGACCTGAACGCCGTGGCCTGGCTGGATGCGCAGCATGTGATCGCCGCGGGAGAGCGCGGGACAGTGCAGGTGAGCACGGACGGCGGCAGCACCTGGGCCTTCCACGACGGCGGCACGAACATGGACCTGACGGCGATCGGAGTCGTCGACGCAGCGGCATGTATTGTGACGGGGAAAAGCGGTACCATACTTCGCAGCACAAATGCGGGTGAGAACTGGCAGCGGCTGGATCGTTTTACTGACGCCGCTCTCATGGACGTGGCGTTTTCCGAAAACGGCATGGGGCTGATCGTGGGCTCCAGGGGCAGCATGTACCGTAGCACCGACGAGGGTGCGACATGGGGTGCACTGCAGGAAGACGGTGACGCGCTGTACCGCGGTATCGGGTTCTCCGCAGCCCAGACCGTGACCGTCGTCGGGAATACGGGGCGAATCGCCTGCTCCACGGACCTCGGCGGGACATGGGATTTACATGGTCCGGTGACCACCAACACACTGCGCGATGTGCACTTCCCGACCCCCCAGCGCGGGTGCGCGGTCGGGGACTACGGCACGCTTATCCACACCGAAGACGGCGGCATCACCTGGCAGGCACACATGGAAACGGAGCAGAACCTGCGGGGCGTGTACTTCCCCACCCCGTTCACGGGGTTCGCGGTCGGTTCGCTGTCGCGCATCCTGCGCACAACGGACGGGGGACGAAGCTGGGAGCAACTGGATATATACATCGGGAAACACCTCACGGCCGTGCACTTCTGTGATTCCCTGCACGGCATCGTTAGCGCGGAGGACGGTCGCGTTCTAATGACAAACGACGGCGGCCTGCACTGGGGTCTCCACGACCTCCGCACGTACTGGAACTGCAGAAGCGCATGGCGCATGTCTCCTGAACGTGCCGTCGTGCTCGGCGGCGACAGCTACTATACTACCAACGACGGTGGAAACAGCTGGCTGCGCCATGGTATCGAGGAAAACGACATCCTGCAGGACGTGTCCTTCGCCGACGACAGGCACGGCACCATGGTCAGCAACGACCACCTCCTGCGTACCAGTGACGGCGGCCTGCACTGGATTTCGAAAGAAAGTTCGATGCCGCACAATATGTCCGGTCTTTCCTTTGCGGATGCGCAGACGGGTCTCGCCGTCGGCTCGGGGTATATCTACAGGACGACGGACGGCGGGGAGTACTGGGGAAGCGTGACGCATCCGGGAGGTATCGGCCGTTCCGTATGGGGCGTGGACTTCGTCGACGACAGCACGGCGATCGTGGTCGGCCAGGGCGGCATGGTGCTGCGCGGCCGCCTGCCGCAGGTGCTCTCGGCACCGGACATCGCAGGCCTTCCGCACTCGGCACAGCTCGCTCAGAACTACCCCAATCCCTTCAACCCGTCGACGGTCATCATGTATACGCTGACAAGCGCCACGTGCGTGGTGCTGAGCGTGCATGATGTCTACGGCCGCGAGGTGCGCAGGCTCGTCGACGGTCAGCGCCAGGAGGCCGGTCCGCAACGCATACGCTTCGAGGCTCGCGGTCTCCCGACCGGCACGTACTTCTACACGCTCACTACCGGCGGACAGCAGCTCACGCGTAAGATGCTCCTGCTGCGGTGAGCGAGTAGATTAGACATGAATTCTTCAACTACACGCAGGCAGAGGATTTCTCCATGTCGATAAGAACGGACAGCAACGCACGACGGATGCTGCTGATCGCCGCATGCATTGCGGTCTGCGGTGGCTGCGGCGAAGAACTGCCTTCCGCGCCGACGGAAGAAGGGCCGGGGCATACTGTCGGTCAGTACACACTCGAGCTGACGCGTGAACAAGATATCGTATGGGAAAATGATTCGGTGCATTTCACCGTCACCTCTGAAATTCCACTACCGGAGGGCTGCGCGTACCGCTGGGATCTGAGAAGCGGTCGGATCATTCGCCAGGAAAACAATACGATTGTCGCCGTCTTTGAATGTGAAAGCCTCATGTACGATGGTTCCGTGCGTGTGCACGTCGTCTGCGGCGAAGATAAGGACATACGATTCGCCGACGCATACATGCAATTCGAAATACGGCGTCAGACTGGGATCCTGCGCATCCAGCCTGACAGCGCGGTATGGGATTCCGGGCGTTCCATCTCGCTCACGCTCGAATACGAGGGTGTCATCCCTGACGATGCGATTGCGAGATGGGAGTTCGGCGACGGAGCGAAAGGCGTATATGATCCATCGAAATCCGTCACCCATGTCTATGAAACTCCGGGCGAGTATTCCATTTCCGCGGAGCTGCGGACAACAAGCCCTGACAGCATTGTCGCTTCCGCATACAGCCGAATCAGCATCACTTCTCCCACGCCGGGGAGATATATCCTTGTCGAAATCGCGGGACTGGAGCGCAGATTTGATGTACTGCACGCGTACGTCAAGAAAAATGTGCCCATGCCGCCAGATACGCTTGCAGAACGCATACGCACGCAGCACGACGGCATGCTGACCTGGGACGGGGACAGTTTCCAACTCGTTTCGGAAGTCCCCGAATACTCTTCCTCACCTCAATACAGCATTGCAGATTGCCGCGGAAGCATCAATGGAGGATTCCTGGATTCCCTGCGGCTCCGCATGGTGATGACCGCGGGAATGC
>CAJXSA010000052.1 GCA_913060595.1 uncultured Ignavibacteria bacterium | reverse complement strand
GAGCCACTCTGTGGCGGAGACGCCGGGTGTGCCGAACAGTCCGTCGAAAAGCACGGCGTCGGCGCCGCAGGACGCGCCGAGATCGGCACAGTCAAGAAGGAGCACGCGGTAGGCCTGCAGGAAGGCAGGTGCGGTTTCACCGACCGGAGCGGAGGTGAGCGTGTCACCGTTCCAGTGCATGGGGAGGAGGGTGACGCCGAGTCCCCGCTCGCGGCATTCACGCGCCAGCGTGCCCGCAGCGCGGAAGTCGAAGCTGCTGTACTCGATATTGCGTGCGGTGGCGTTCCAGGCGGGCAGGGGAATTTCCACCCAGTTGATGCCGTAGGCCCGCATCTGTGAGAATGCGGCGCTGCGTTTCCCTTCATCCTTCTGCGCGAACTCCAGCGGCAGCGTCACCGCACGACGGTACTGCCCGCTGCGGAGCGGCGGTGGAGCGATACCGTCGTCTCCGCCGGAGAATATGCCGCTGAGCAGTCCTCCCTGCGAAACGACATACATGGTGGCCGCGATCATCGCGAGGGCGATGAACCAGGCGGCGCGGCGTTCGCGCAGCGATGCCCGGGTGTCGTCATGCATTGCGAGTTTCCTCCTCCGCGTTCACCGCAGTTTCGGCGAGCACGGTTTCGATTTCGACGAGAAAGTCACGGACATCATCGGGACCCTTGATGTTCTGCACGATCATGCGCACCTGCCTGCTGTCCTGTTCGAGCCGCACGCGATCCTTGTTGTCCAGCACCCACGCCATCAGCGCCTGGAAATGCCGTTCGTAGAACACGGCGTCGTCCTGCGGCGGCAGGGCGATGTTGAGGCGTCCCTGTTCGAGCGTGACGCGCGCGAGGCGTATGCGCGCGGCGACGAGGCGCAGGTGCACGGAGAAAAGCAGCGCGCCCACTTCTTCGGGCAGTGTTCCGAAACGGTCTGCCAGCTCCTGTTCGATCTCGTCGATTTCTTCGTCCGTGACGCAGTTGTACAGACGCCGGTAGAGGTCGAAGCGCTCGGTGGCGTTGCTCACGTACGTATGCGGCAGATAGGCATCGAGGCCGAGTTCCATGACGACATCGGCACGTGGGCGCACGTCCTGTTCCTCGTCCGCGAACAGTCCCTCGAATTCCTCGGCCTTGAGTTCCGCGACGGCTTCCTCCAGCGTCAGCATGTAGAGATCGAAGCCGATTTCCGTGATGAAGCCGTGCTGCTCTGCGCCGAGCAGATTGCCGGCGCCGCGAATCTCAAGATCGCGCATGGAAAGCTGGAAGCCTGTGCCGAGCTCGGAGAATTCCTCGATGGCCTGCAGGCGCTTGAGTGCGTCGCGGGTGAATTTCGCCTCGGGAGGCACGAGCAGGTAGGCGTAGGCCTGTGTGTTGGACCGGCCGACGCGTCCGCGCAGCTGGTACAGTTCTGCGAGGCCGAAGTGATTGGCCTTGTTGATGAAAATCGTGTTGGCGTTGGGGATGTCCAGTCCGCTCTCGATGATCTTGGTGGCGACGAGGATGTCGACCTTCTTTTCCATGAAGCGCATCATCACGCGCTCGAGTTCGGAGGATTTCATCTGTCCGTGCGCCGTGGCGATGCGGACGCCGGGCAGGTAGCTGCGCAGCGTGTCGGCGAGAATGTCGAGATCCTGCACGCGGTCATTGACGAAAAACACCTGTCCGCCGCGTTCGAGCTCTCGCTCCACGCCTTCGACGATTGTCTCGCGTTCGAAGGGGAGAATGTGCGTGATGATGGGCAGACGGTTGCGAGGAGGCGTTTCGATCACGGAGAGGTCTCGTGCGCCGAGCAGGGAGAAATTCAGTGTGCGCGGGATGGGTGTCGCCGTCATGGTCAGCGTGTCAACGTTCGCGCGCAGCTGCCGCAGCTTCTCTTTCGCCGCCACGCCGAAGCGATGCTCCTCGTCGACGATGAGCAGTCCCAGGTTCTTGAACGTCACGTCCTTGCTCAGCAGGCGATGTGTTCCGATGAGAATATCGACGCTGCCGCGTGAGAGCTTCTCGATGATTTCGGTCTGCTGCTTGCGCGATTTGAAGCGGGAGAGTGATTCGACGACGACGGAATAGCGCCCCAGGCGGTCGCGGAAGGTGTGATAATGCTGCTGGGCGAGAATGGTTGTCGGCACGAGCACGGCCACCTGGCGGCCGTCGACCACAGCCTTGAATGCCGCACGCACCGCCACTTCGGTTTTCCCGTATCCCACGTCGCCGCAGACCAGGCGGTCCATGGGAACGGCCTCCTCCATGTCGCGCTTGACGTCGACGGTGGCCTTGGCCTGGTCGGGAGTGTCCTCGTAGATGAACGACGCCTCGAGTTCCTTCTGCCACTGTCCGTCGGGTGAAAAGGCATAGCCCTCCGAGAGCTTGCGCTTCGCATAGAGCTGGATGAGGTCGCGCGCGATGTCCTTGATGCGTTTCTTGGTTCGCGCACGGGCGCGCTCCCACGCGCCGCTGCCGAGTTTGGACAGCTGCGGGGTGTGTCCCTCCTCGGAGGAGTATTTCGACAGCTTGTGAATGTAGTTGAGATTGACGAACAGCCCGTCGTCGTCGGCGTAGACGAGGCGTGCGGTTTCCTGCAGTCCGCCGTTGACCGTGATGGTTTCGAAACCCTGGAAGCGCCCGATGCCCTTGTCCGCGTGCACAACGTAATCGCCGATGCGCAGCTGCTTCATTTCACGGAGGGACAGCCCCTTCACCCCGTGCGAGGTGCGTTTGCGGATGTGATGGCGATTGAAAATCTGATGCTCGGTGAGCACGGCCACGCGGGCGGAGGGCAGCAGGAAGCCCTCGGTGAGGGGACAGTAGCGGATGCGGTACTGCAGCGGCGGCAGGGCCGGAGTGTCGTCGTCGCCGTCTTCCATTGCGCTGTGGAGGAGATCTTCGAGACGCGATGCCTGCTGGGCGGAGTCCGCCACAAGCCACGTGGTATACCCTTCCTCCTGCAGGCGCAGCAGTGTTTCCTGCAGCTGGCGGATCGCGCCGTTCATCGAAGGCTGTGAATCGGACGCGAGATCCCGCTGTTCGGCACAATGGGCATCCATCACACCGAGCAGCAGCGTTGCGAAGCGGGAACGGAGCTCTGCGGGCAGGTCCGCGTCTGCGCTATCCGCCACACGCGCATCGATCGCTTCCACGCCGTCCAGGACGAGCAGCGCGTCGGTGGCGAAGAAATCGGGCATGCTGCTGTGCGCGGTCGTCTCATCGTCATCGAGGAAAAGCGACGTGACGAACGCCGTCTGCTCCAGCGGGGTGATGCTGCGCTGTGAGAGCGCGTCGAACTCGCGTATGGATTCGATGTCATCCCCGAAAAACTCGATGCGCACCGGGTTGTCGAAGCCGACGGGGAAGACGTCGACGATGCCGCCGCGGAGAGCGTATTCGCCGGTGGAGGAGACGAACTCGGTCTGTTCGAAACCCCCGAAGGCCACGCGCTTGATCAGTTCAAGCTGCGGGTACGTGTCGCCGCGATTGAGATGAATCGACTGTTCGCGGATGTCCCCGACGGACGGGTATTCCTGCGCGACCGTATGAATATCTGTCACGACCAGACGGAGCGGCTGTTCGGTGAGAGAGCGCAAAGCATCCGCGTTCTCCGCGAATGTCGAGGAGATGTTGCGGATCTTCTTCTGCATGCGCGAGTAGCGCTCACCGATAAAGAGGACCTCCTGATCGCCGAGCAGCAGGCTGCAGTCGTTCCATACCTCCTGTGCCGCATTCGCATCGGGAGCGACCACGACGAGTTGTCGTCCCCCACGGAGAAACAGTTCCGTGAGCGCTATTCCCTTGAGCGAGCCGTGCACGCCGCGCAGCTGCAGGCAGCCGCCTCTGTCGGGGAGGGCGTGCGTGAGTGTCCCGAACACGTCCGCTGATCGGAGGGTGTCGAGAAATGCGATGTCGGGGACGGCATCGACGTTTTTGTTCGATGCTGCGTTCACGGGGAGGGCGTATCCTTTTCGGAACGCGCGATTTCCGCGCAGAGTGCAAGCAGGTAGGCGTAGTCGTAGATGCCGGTGTGATGGCCGTCCGCCCAGATCAGCTGCACAGCGTAATGCCCCTGCTGTTTGACGTCCTTGAGCGTGAGCGCATCCGCCGTGAACAGCGGGATGTAGAAATCGCCCTTTTCCTTCTTGTCGGCCTGGCAGGTGGCACAGGGACAGCGCTTGCGAAGCAGTACGAGCGGATACCGGCAGACCTGTCCGTCGGACCAGGTGATTTCCAGCCCTTTGCGGTCCTCGGTGAGACGAATGCGATAGGGTGTGAGATGAGACATGCGGGTTGAAGCAGAGGCTGTGAGAGAGTCAGAGAAAGAGACCGAAAACGGGGACCGTTCCCCGCAGCGCATTGCCTTTGATGCGTCTGCGATCTATTTTTACATGTTACACATTTTTCGACAAAACTGCGGCCTCCCATGCTATTTTATGAGAAATTAGACGCGATCACGGAGAAAAACAACAGCCTGGTCTGTGTCGGTCTGGACACCGATCCGGCCAGGATTCCGGCACACCTGCGCGAAGAACCCGATGGTGTGATCGCATTCAATCACGGCATCATCGAGGCCACCGCGGATCTCGTGCAGAGTTACAAGCTCAATCTCGCATTCTACGAGGCGCTCGGCCGGGAGGGCTACGACATCGTGCGCAAAACGCTCGACGCCATACCGGACGACGTGGTCGTTATCGGGGACGCCAAGCGGGGAGATATCGGCAACACCTCGCTGATGTACGCGAAGGCCATGTTCGAGGACTTCGGCTTTGACGCGACGACGGTTGCACCGTACATGGGACGCGATTCCGTCGAGCCCTTCCTCCGCCACGGGGAGAAGGGAGTGTTCGTCCTTGCGCTGACCTCGAACAAGGGATCACGCGATTTCCAGTACCTCGAAGTGGACGGCGCCCCGCTGTATACGCACGTGGTGCGCACGGTGGCGTCTTGGAATGAGAACGGGAACATCGGTTTCGTGGTCGGCGCGACGCATCCCTCCGAACTGGCGGACATCCGCGCAGCCGTTGGCGAGCTGCCGCTGCTGATTCCCGGACTCGGCGCGCAGGGCGGCGACGTCGCACAATCCGTGCGCGCCGGCTGCACCGACGCCGGAGCGCGTGCGGTGTTCAACTCCAGCCGCGGCATCATCTACGCGGGTGACGGACCCGATTTCGCGGACATGGCCCGCAGCGCGGCCCGTGACCTGCGCGCGCAGATCAACGAGCACCGTCCCGGCGCATGAAAACCGCCTATCTCGATATCATCTCCGGCATCAGCGGCGACATGACACTCGGCGCGTTCGTGAGTGCAGGTGTGCCGTTCGATGCGCTGAAAGCGGAACTGGAAAAGCTTCCGCTGTCCGGGTATTCGATCTCGCAGCGCACGCTGATGCGCAGCATGGTGGCGACAGTGAAGATAGACGTGACCATGGACGCGGGCGGACATGAGCATCATCACCGGGGACTGCGCGCGATCGAGGACATCATCACCGGCAGTGCGCTCTCCGCTTCCGTGCAGGAGCGGGCGATGGAGATGTTCCGCAATCTCGCCCGCGCGGAAGCGACGGTGCACGGGACAACCATCGACAAGATCCATTTCCACGAAGTGGGTGCGGTAGATTCCATCGTCGACATCGTCGGCGTGGCCGTTTGCATGGAGCTTGCCGGCATCGAGAAGCTGCGTACCACACCCGTGCGCACCGGGTCCGGCGGCAGCATCGACACGCAGCACGGGCGCATGCCCGTTCCCGCTCCCGCCACACTGGAACTGCTCAAGGGCTACCCGGTCGACCTGACGGACATTCCCTTCGAACTCACGACGCCGACGGGCGCGACCATCGTGGCCACACTGTCCGAGGGCATCATGTCCGCCGATGCCGTGTTCACACCGCAGCGGGTGGGATATGGAGCCGGAGGGAGGGAAATTCCCGGACTGCCGAACATGCTGCGCCTGGTGATCGGCGAGCTGGAGTCCAGTTCCCTGGAGGAAACGCTGCTGCAGTTCGAGACGAACATCGACGACATGAATCCGGAGCTGTTTCCCTGGGTGATCGAGAAACTGTTCGATGCGGGCGTCAACGATGCGTGGCTGATTCCCATGCAGATGAAAAAGGGGCGTCCCGCGCTGCAGTTGTGTGCGCTCGCCCCGCATGGTCTGCGCGAGCGCGTCCTGGGCATCATGTACGCCGAGACGAGCACGGCCGGTGTGCGCGTGCACGCCGTGCGACGTCATCGTCTGCCGCGGGAACAGCGCCGCTGTTCGACGCGTTACGGGGAGGTCACGGCGAAGGCGGTGGGAGACGGGGAAGACGCGCTATTGGTCCCGGAACATGAAGAATGCAGGCGCATTGCGCATGAGCACAATCTTCCGTTAATTCAGGTATACCGTGAGGTCTCACACGACCTCGCTCAACGCTGATCATACGAATCCCGATGAAGCGAATACTGCACATACTGCTTTTCGTCCTGTTCACCGCGACGGCACTGCACGGACAGGGCGAGCTCGTCCGACCCTCCGAGGTGCCGCAGGACCTGCGCGACGACATCATCGGGGAGTACTTCGAAGAGAATTATTCTCTCGCGATACTCTGGGAGCATTACCGCACCGAGACGCTGATCCTGCTCATCGTCGCCGTCGGTTTCATCATCGGCGTGCGCAATTATGCGAAAAGCCTTGCGCGGCAGGAGCAGCGCATATTCGACACGCTGCAGTCCAATGCCGTGATCATCTTCGACCGCGGTGCGGACCTGCAGATGATCAATCGGGCGGCGAAGCAGCTTCTCGGGCTCGACGAGTATGTCTCGATGTCCGAGGACTACAAGTATTACCTGAAGAACGCACCGTCACCCGAGATTCTCGAAGTGTTCGAGGAGGTGCAGAATTCCCGTCACGCCGTCGAACGCGAAGTGGTGTTCAATCACGGGAAAGTCATGCGCACGCTCATCGTCAAAGCGTATCCGCTGTACACGGAGAGCAAGCGGCATGACGGCTACATCATGATCATCGCCGATATCACCGAAGCCATCGAGAAAGACCGCCGTGTCAACTGGTCGGGGGTCGCCCAGCACGTGGCGCACAAAGCGAAGACGCCGCTCTCGACCATCACGCTCACCGCACAGCATCTCGAGATGGTGCTCAACGAACGGGAGGACAATGCAGGGGAGGAGACGACGCGGTACATCGACCGCATCGTGGGCGAATCGCGCAAGCTCAACGAGATCGTGCACAACCTCACGCGGCTTGCCAACAAGGAGCAGATGAACCTGCTTCCCAATGACGTCAACATCGTGCTGCAGAACATTTCCGACGAATACCGCGCGAAAGTGACGCAGAACGTGGAGATCATCACGCATTTCTACCGCAATATCCCCAAAGTCGGCATCGATATCGCCCATTTTCCTGAAGCGGTGGAGAACCTGCTCGACAATGCAATCCGGGCACTCGGATCACGGGACGGACGCATCATCATCGCGACGGCGCCGGGACAGTGGATCAACCGTCCCGGGGAATACGTGGAGATCACGATACAGGACACAGGCGTGGGCATGGACGATGAAGTGAAAAAGAGTATTTTTCGTCCATTCTCGACGCACAGCAAGGGCGGGACGGGGCTCGGTCTCGTCATCGTGCAGAAAATCATACAGGAGCATCACGGCGAGATCACCTTCAACAGCTCGCCCGGACTCGGCACCACTTTCCAGATACGCTTACCGGTCACCAAATACTGACGCAAAACCATGGACAAACCCCTCATTCTTATCGTCGACGACGAAGAGGATTTCTGCCAGACAGTCTCTGACATCCTCGAGCACTCCGGATTTCGCACCGTCGTCAAGCAGAATCCCGTCGAAGCACTCGAACTGCTGCAGGTGCAGTCAGTCGATCTCGTCCTGCTGGACATCCTGATGCCGCAGATGGACGGACGTCAGGTTCTGACAGAAATCGTACAGTCTCATCCCGAGATTCCGGTCATCATGATCACCGGGCAGGCGTACAACGTTCCCGTGGCCATTGAAACCGCGAAGAAAGGATCGTTTTCCTTCCTCGCCAAGCCTATCGACCTGGTGCAGCTGAAAGAATCCGTCAAAATGGCTCTCGACAGCAAGCGTCCGAAGGTCATCTCCAACAGCATCGAGGAAGTGATGCGGGAGGTGGGAATCGTCAGCGCGAGCAAGTCCATCGAACAGATCATGGGCATGGCCGAGAAAGTCGCCAAGACCACAGTGTCCGTCCTTATCACCGGCGAAAGCGGCGTGGGCAAGGAAGTGCTCGCGAAGTCCATTCACAAGCTGAGCAATCGCCGTGAGAAGCCGTTCGTCAGTGTCGACTGCGGGACGCTGACAGAGACCCTTCTGGAATCCGAACTGTTCGGCCATGTCAAGGGCTCGTTCACGGGCGCGCATGCGGACAAGAAGGGTCTGTTCGAGATCGCGGACGGCGGCACCATCTTCCTCGACGAGATCGGAAACACCACCGTCACCTTCCAGCAGAAGCTGTTGCTCGTGCTCAACAACGGGAAAGTGCGCCGCGTGGGTGACACGCATGAAAAAGACGTGGACGTGCGCGTGATCAGCGCGACGAACAAGAACATTCCCGAACAGATCGAGCGCGGGGAATTCCGTGACGACCTGTATTTCCGACTCAACAAGTTCGCCATCCACATACCGCCTCTGCGCGAAAGGACCGAGGACATTCCTCCGCTCATCCGCCACCTGCTCAGCAAGGCCTGCCAGGAACACAACCTGCAGAATCATTTCTTCTCGCCGGCAGCACTCGATCTGCTGATGAAGCAGGAATGGCGTGGCAACGTGCGTGAGCTCGACAGCGTGGTCACGAAACTCGCGATTTTTGCCGAAGCGGAAGAAATCGACGTGCATACCGTGGCGCATGCGTTGAAAGCGGAAATCCAGGGCCAGCGCTCCTATCAGATCGACAATCGTCCCCTCATGGAGCAGGTGGAGGATTTCGAGAAGAAACTCATCATCGAAGCGCTGCGCGCCAACGGCGGCAACCAGACGCGTGCCGCAGAACAGCTCGGTGTCGAACGCACGAACTTCGTGAAAAAAATGCGCAAGCATGCACTGAACAAGGAAGACTTCACCTGACGAAGCAGGGAGGAGTGCGCGATTTTTCGCTTCCTCCCTCTTGCATTTTTTTCGTCACGGCGCTATATTTGTATTCACCTCGATGTACTGAGGTGATTGCGCGGGAATAGCTCAGTTGGTAGAGCGCAACCTTGCCAAGGTTGATGTCGCGAGTTCGAGTCTCGTTTCCCGCTCACAGAAACCGTCCGCTTCATGCGGGCGGTTTTTTTTGTGCACGCCCGGCAGGGCGCGTAATTGACGGGTATCGCAGCAATTACTCTTGAAATAGTCCCACCCATTTCCGATACTTCCCCTATTGCGATTCTTCTCTCATCAGGAACAGGTACGGGGCAGGATATGAAGTATGCGGTCGCTTTCATCGCGCTGCTGTTCGTCGCCGGCTGCGCGTCGAACGTGCTGACACGATATCCCGACGCTGCCGACGGCGACACCGGCACGCTCATCATCAAGTTCGCCGATCCCATGCAGAACGTGCACGTCACACTCAACGGCCGGATGGTCGCGCAGGACAAGTTCACGGAGAGGGTGGAGATACGGGACGTTCCGGCAGGTGTAGCACATCAGCTGAGCATCGTGGCGAACAGCCGCTCCCGCGCGGACGCCATCGACGTGCAGCGCGAGTTCAAGATCAAGGCGGGCGAGGAGCGCGTGATACTCGTGGCGACGCCGCCGCGCAGCACCGGGTACTGGGTGTACGAGGGATTGACCTGGCTGGCCGTCATGGGTTGGATCATCTACATCGCCGCAGAACAGGATTAAACGATATGCAGCAGGAACCACAGGTATTCCCCGCTGTTCTGTCGACGGCGTTCTTCTTCCTTCTCATCGCGTCTTTTGTCGTAGGGGCGGTTTTCGTGCTGCTGCGGGTAGTGCGGAAGAAACCATACGAGGAGAACAGGGAGAGGGGTTGATGCTCTCGTCATTCCGGATCAGGGCTTTCGATCTGCGTGATCGCTGATCGTGGGCGTGATCGTTGATCGTGTGTCAGGTGGCGAGGGTGCGGGCGGTTTTTTCGCGCCAGCGGGTCCAGCGCTCGTCGAGGTAGCCGCCGAGTTCGAGGGTCAGCCAGGCGAGGGTGGCGCCGGCGATGAGATCGATGACGTAGTGATAGCGGAGGTAGACGGTTGCGATAATCAGGAGGCTCCCGCCGACAAGAAGCAGCCAGCGTGTGCGCGCGCGGTAGCGGAAGGCGATGAGCATGACGATCAGCGTCATCTCCGTGTGGCCGCTGGGGAAGACATCCCGCTGCACTTTCGCGGCCGGATAGGCGGTGCCGCGGGGAATGGACTCACCGGCGTTGGTATTGTCACGCAGGAAGGTCGTCACCAGGAGGCCGGGCAGTTCCGCGTCCTTGTCGGCGAATTCGTGCAGGGTGAAGCGGGGACCGATGCCCGGGACGGCGACATACCCGATATACGAGAGATAAAAGCCGAGCATGACGAACAGGAATACGTGTTTGAAGGCACGGACGCGCTTTTTCCTGTACAGGTCGATGGTAAGGATGAGCGGCAGGAAGTAATACGTACCGTATGCGATCTGCAGGATTTCCGTCAGCAGCGGTGAGGACCATGCCATGGTCCAGTGCGTGGGATCGAAGCCGAAAATCATCCGGTCGATGGCGATGAGGGCGGCGTCGTAGTCCACCTGATGAATGGCGGGGACGAGGTGGTACATCTCCTTGAAGGCGAGAGGGACGCACAGCAGCAGGTAGTATCCGTGCAGGAGGTTCCAGAAATGGCCCCTCCGCGCGGCGATATGGGCGAGGAAGCCGACGAGCGCGACCAGCAGCAGGTTCCCGGCCGCGAACAGGTACCAGTGCGGCACATGCGGCGCCCACAGAATCACCGCGGCGGTGAGCAGAAGGAAGAACACGGAGTTGATGAGGTCCGTGGTATTGTAGTACAGGAGAAATTTCTTCATGGTTGCGGCCGACCGGCGTGCGGAGGCGCCGGGGGTGGTATCAGAGATAAATCAATGTCAGGAAGCCCAGGTAGATGAACAGGCCCAGGGCATCGTTCGAAGTCGTGATGAAGGGACCTGTCGCAAGGGCGGGATCGATTTTCATCCGGTCGAGGAACAGCGGCACGGTGGCGCCGACCAGCGTGGCGTTGGTGATGACCACGAGCAGGGAGAGTCCGACCGTGAGTCCGAAATAGGTGTCGCCAATCCACAGATACACGACACCGAAGAGCAGGGCGCTGCAGATCGTTCCGTTGAGCACCGCTGCCATGAACTCCCTGCTCAGCCTGCGGAAGGTGCGGCTCAGCGCGAGTTCGCCGGTGGCGAGGCCGCGCACCACGATGGATGAGGCCTGAATGCCCGCGTTTCCGCCCATCGCCATGATGATGGGAATAAAGAAGGCGGCGGCGATGACGCGGCTGAGCTCCGCTTCGAAGCTCGAGAGCACAAGCGCCGCGAGCAGTTCTCCCGCAAATCCGACGAGGAGCCACGGCAGACGGCCGCGGAAAATGTCGAATACGCCGGAGGAGGTGTCCGTGTCGTCGAGGATACCGGACATGCGCTGAATGTCTTCCTGCGCCTCTTCATGGATGACGTCGGCGATGTCGTCGAAGGTGATCAGTCCCACGGGACGGTTTTCTCCGTCCACCACGGGCAGTGTGAGCAGATCGTACTTGCGCATCACGTTGGCAACGTCCTCCTGGTCGACGTCGGTGCGGACACTGATGACCTCAGCGTCCATGATGTCTGCGACGGGAGTGCCGTGTCTGACCAGCAGCAAATCCTTCAGATCCACGATGCCGCGCAGCGTCCCGTCTTCGTCCACGACGTAGACCTCGTAGATATCCGGCGTTTCTTCGGCGATCATGCGCACCGCATCGATGGCGTGTTCCACGGTGCCGTGCACTTCGACGACGGGGAACTCCGTCGCCATCAGACCGCCGGCAGTGTCTTCCTCGTAGGCCAGCAGTTCGCGAAGCTCGGCGCTCTCCTCGGGTTCGAGCGTATCGAGAATCTGCTCCGCCGTCTCTTCGTCCATTTCCGCGACGATATCCACGGCGTCGTCGGAATCGAGTTCCTCGACGATTTCGGTCAGACGTGTGGCGCTCAGCTCCTCGATCAGCTCCTCGCGCACGTGCTCGTGAAGGTCGAGCAGTACTTCAGACGCCTCCTCGGGGGGGAGGAGTTCGAACAGGTAGCGCGCTTCCTCCTCGGGAAGCTCGTTGATAATGGCCGCGATATCCGCCGAATGGAGGTCGGTGAGGATATTCATGAGCGCGGCAGTGGAACGCGCGTCGACGAGTACGTTGATGTCGTCGAGCAGTTCCTCATCGGCGATGGTCGTGGTGGACTGCACGCCGTCGACGGAATCGAAGAATACCTCTTCTTCCTCTGTCAGGTCGTCATGTCTGTCGTCGGTCATGCTGCACCATGATGTTGCTGAGGGTGATGAAATCGGTAAGGGACAGGGCCTCGGGTCGCAGGGAAAGATACGGCATCGCCTCCGCGGGATAATCCCCGCGGTCGCGTCCCAACTGCCGAAGCGAGTTTGCCAGCGTTTTTCGCCGCTGTCCGAATGTGGCCTTTACCAGCATTCTAAAAAACGAATAATTTTCTATTTCTCCCAAACGGTTGTTTTCGAGGTCGAAATGCAGCACGGTGGACCAGACCTTCGGCCTGGGGACGAACACGTTCGGTGAAACATGAAAGCACTTACGCACCGTCGCGTGCGTTCCGCAAACAACCGAAAGGATGCCGTACTCTTTTCCGCCCGGCGGAGCGAGAATGCGTGCCGCGACCTCGCGCTGCATCATGAAGACGGCGTCCCGCACACTGTCCTGCTGCGCGAACATGCGAAACAGAATCTGACTGGTGATGTTGTACGGCAGGTTGCCGATCAGCCGGAGTGCGCGTGAACTGCCCTCCGCAAGTGCTTGCAAATCAACAGATAGCACGTCTTCGTTCACAATGTGCATATCCGCCGTGGTATCCTTCGCGAAGCGCTCCTGCAGTACCGACACCGCACGGGCGTCCACTTCGACGGCAGTGAGGCGGATGTCCCGTGCCGCAAGCAGGGCGGTGAGCACGCCTGGCCCCGGACCGATTTCAACGACGTGATCCCGCTCCGCAGGATCCAGTGCATCCACGATGTTTCGCGCGATGTTTCCGTCGTGGAGGAAATGCTGTCCCAGGCTTTTCTTTGGCCGATACGGTGCGCTGCGCATGTGGCAAGATACGAAATTCAGAGGCGATACTGTCGTTGCGAATGGGGTGGGAAACATCTACTTTGCCCATCAGAACCATACGCTTTCTGCAACAGATCCGTCCCATGGAACAGATACCGGAAAACTTCCGCTGCGGCTATGTGGCCCTCGTCGGGGCCCCGAACGCCGGCAAATCAACGCTGATGAATGCCATCCTGGGGATGAAAATCTCCATTGTCACGTCCAAACCGCAGACGACGCGCAAGCGCGTGCTGGGATTTCATACCGGTGAAGTGTCGCAGGTGATTTTCATCGACACGCCGGGACTGATCAAGCCGAAATACGTGCTGCAGGAATCCATGGTGAACGCCGCGCACACGGCGATCGCCGAGGCGGATGCCTGCTGCTATCTCATCGACGCGCCGCGCGTGATAGAGACCGGCCGGACCTTTCCCATGGGCCTGTTCGACCTTTTCCGGGAGAGCGGGCGGCCCGTGATCGCCGTGCTCAACAAGGTGGATCTCGTCTCGAACAAGCGTGACCTGCTCCCGCTGATGCAGCGTGTGACCGAAGCCTATCCCTTCGCCGAGGTCATCCCGATCAGCGCACTGGAAGGGGATGCCGTCCCCGAACTGCTGGCGGCCCTGGAGAAACAGCTTCCCCTCGGACCACCGCTGTATCCGGAGGACATGCTGTCCGATCAGCCGGAGCGCTTTTTTGTCAGCGAGATCGTCCGGGAGAAAATTTTCGAACAGTTCCGCCAGGAAGTCCCGTACGCAACGGAAGTCTACATCGCGGAATACAGGGAAGAGGAGGAGCGGGACT
>CAJXSA010000051.1 GCA_913060595.1 uncultured Ignavibacteria bacterium | reverse complement strand
GGCGGACGCCGATCGACGATCAAGAAGATCAAAAACGTGTATGCCCACCTCGAAGCACAGGCGTCGTACGAAAGTCTGATTGCGTCGCACCCCGGGAAACGACCGTTCATACTCACACGGGCGGGCTTCGCCGGGACGCAGCGCTATGCCGCTGTGTGGACAGGCGACAACAAGGCCGAATGGGACGACCTGAAGCTTGCGATTCGCATGTGCCAGGGACTGGGACTTTCGGGCATGCCTTTCTGCGGCCCGGACGTCGGAGGATTCATCGGTCATCCCTCCACGGAGCTCTACGTTCGCTGGATCCAGACGGCTGTATTCACACCGTTTTTCCGGACACACAGCCATTATGACACCCCGGATCAATCCCCCTGGTCCTTCGGCGAGTGGACCGAGGATATCGTCCGATACTACATCAATCTGCGCTACGAACTGCTTCCTTACATGTACAGCGAAATGCGCCGTGCATCCCTGGACGGGACGCCGTTCATGCGCCCGCTGTTCTTCGATTTCCAGAATGATCCCGTGTGCGCTCAGGCGGACTGGCAGCACACCTTTCTCGCAGGGCCGGCGCTGCTCGTCGCTCCGGTCGTAAAAGATGGTGCGCGCTCGCAGTCTGTGTACCTGCCACATGGCAGATGGTTCGATCCGTGGACAGGAGAAAGCCATGAAGGCGGTCAAAGCATCCTTGTCAACGCCCCGCTTGAACGACTGCCATATTTCTATCGTGCCGGAGCCATCGTCCCCCGTCGCGGGGTGCAGCAGCACGTCGGCGAGTCGCCGCTGACGGAACTGATCGTCGATGTGGTGCCCAGGGACAGCGCCACGTATACGCTCTACCTGGACGCGGGTGACGGGTTTGGCTATCGTACAGGCGCGTACGACGAAATTCGATTCCGACTCACGAGCGATGGTCTGTCATGGATACTGCATGTCGAGAGCAGCAGCGGTCAATGGGCGGCGGGTATCAAGAACATCCGAATACGCATGCTCGGCTCCGCTGCCATGCCGCGCGGCCTGCGCATCAACGACGAAGCACTTCTCTTCGAAGATGATGCCGCGCGCACGGAAGCACGCATCGTGCAGGATGAGGAAAGACGGCGTTTTGAAATCACTCTGCCGTTCGACACAGGTCGGCAGGAATACCGCTTCGAGTATTGACGCGGCAGGGCACAGTTTCACCGCTCTCCGTTTATCGCTACATTTCGCTGATTCGCCTACTATGGAACACGGCTCATGAATGCTCTCCGCTCCGTCCGCCTTCGCAGATCTCTGAGGTACGCCTTCTGTCTGCTCTGGATCTCACTGCTGCTTCCCTATGGTCTGACGATCGCACAGGAAGTGGATTTCTCCGGTTTCGGCGCGACCGGGGTGAGGATATTCGACAGAAATCCCGTCGCGGAATTCAACCAGGAGTATTATTACGAAGGGAAACTCCAGGCGGATATCAAGCTGTCCAAGGATATCGAAGCGCAGCTGGATTTTCGCGGCAGTTCCGATGACCGTGAAGCGGTATTGCGTGAATTTTCGGTGAAATTCGAATATTTCACCTATGCCCGCATCAAAATCGGAAACGTGAAAAAACCCTACAGCATAGAAGGGCTGGTGGACAGGGATGAATACATACCGGTGTTCGACAGCTATATTCACAGGCGCAACGAAGAGCTCGGCTACGCAGGTCGCAATGTCGGTCTGCTTGTATACTACAATTACAAGGACAAGCGGCCGGACTTTCCCTTTTCCTACGCCGCGGGTGTGTTCCGCAACAATTCCTATGTGACCAGCGCGTACCTGCGCGGAGGCTGGCATCATGGCGGGCTGACGACCACGCTTGGATACGCCACCCTGGCCCGCTCGGGTGATGATGCCATAACGACGCATGGCTTTTCAGCCGACGTCGGCTACCGGACAGGTGCGGCTGAGACGACGCTCGAGGGGTTTTATTCCCAGGACCCCGAGGAGGGCATCCGGCGTCGCCTGCTCGACATGGATGAGAGTGTCTACACGGCGGGGCTCCGTTCCCTGTCGGCCCTCCGCTTCGACATCGACGGGGACGTGGTCGAAGTCATCGAGCCGCACATGATGCTCACCTGGTACGCACCGGATGCTGCGGCGAGCTCGTACCATACGCTTGAAATACTCGTTGGCGTCAACGTATTTCTCGACGACGACGTCCGCCTGCGCCTCTCTGCGGATGGCCTGCTGACGAAGGATCGTTTCTCGGACGAGTACAGCACACACGGATCCGTATTCGCAACTGAAATTTTCGTACGCTTCTGACGATGCGCCGACTGCTGACAATAGTGCTCCCTGCGCTGCTGTTCGCCTCCTGCGATACGGTGAACGACAGCAATCCCGCTTCTTCGCTGAAGGACATTGTCGTCCTCGATGCCGTGGTGCCGCACGACCGCTATGTCGAACTGCTCAGCAACCGCTGGAGCGACGAAGAGGTCCCCGTCGATCTCTACACCGAGGGAAGCCGGCTGCGAGGGACGCTGAAAGCCCAGGGCGCCGGTTCCCGATATCACGCGCGCTGGTCTTTCAAACTTGAGCTTGAAGAGGGAAGCACGCTTCAGGGACTGAACGTCAGCAACCTCAGCGCACAGATTTTCGATGACAGCAGGCTGCGGACGCTGCTCGCGACGGAGGTATTCTCCGCTCTCGGTTTTTTCACTTTCGACTTTCACCCCGTTTTTTTGAAGGTGAATAACCGAAACTTCGGATTGTATCTCCAGATCGAGCGTTTCGAGCGTCCCTGGTTCGAAAGACGCGGGGTAGCGGTGAGCGAACTGATCAAGTGCGGTTTCGGTGCACGCTTTTCATATGAGGATGGACTGCACCTCGCCAAGTATTTTGAGAAAGAGATCCCCGACGACGACAACCTGAACAATTTTGGAGATTTCATCCGTGCGCTCGACGCAGCGGATCCGGATCATATCTTCGCTGATGTCGGGCATATGCTGGATATTCCGCAGTATCTGCGGTACCACGCCGCGTCATCGGTGCTTAACCACGTCGACGGCTTCACCAACAATCTCTTTTTCTACCGTGACTCCCCGAACGAGCCGTACAGGGTCATTCCCTGGGATTTCGACAAGCTCATGTACGAACCGAACGACGTCGGACTCATGGGCGGCAACGACATCATCTGGAAACTGCTGCAGAACGATTCCTGCGTCACCCTGTACAAACAGGAACTCTGGCATATCATCGACAGCGTCATCGTCCCCGAACGCATTTTCCCGGTGCTCGATGCCTTTGCGGAACGTATCTCCGCAGCACATGAGCTGGATCCGGAACTCGGAGAATCAGGGATCAATCTTGGGCGTGAATCGAATCGCCTGAAAACGTATCTTATGCAAAGACGATTGTTTTTCCGCAACAACATCGCAACAATTACACGCCTTCCGAGACAATAGCAAATTGCGTGTGAACAGACGACCTCCTTTCTTCTCCTCGAAATGTGTCGCAGGACTCCTGGTTCTGCTGTCTCTCCCGTTCGTATTGTCCACGGCGCAATCCCAGCACCATGCCGCGGGGCCGGATCGACTCCTTGAGCGCGCCTCGGAAGCGGCCGAGGACGTCCTCGCATGGTATGACGCGCCGATATACCTCGTCTACATTGTCAACACCTATGATTTTTTCCCGACGGACATCAAACCGATCGTCCTGACTCCATCCTCCGCGGAACAGTCCATCGCGCGCAGCGTGGGCATTCCGGGCAGCAGCAGCGCAGGCAGCCTCGAACCATTCACCATTCCGCATGTCATTCTCGGCGCCCGCGCGCTGCACGCCATCGGGAGCGAACTGTTTGTGGATGACGCCGATGCGCGTCCCGCCCTGCGTCATACGCTCGGCATGTACAAAGCACTCGTGTACACACAGGTCGGAACGCAGATCGCAAAAAATCTCGTGCACCGTGTGCGTCCTGACAACTCCGACAGCAAGAGTTTTTTCAGCGGACACACCTCGACGACATTCGCCATGGCGAGTTATCTTCAGCGCGAGCTCGATGTGGCCCTGCGCGAATGGGATATCCTTGCGCACAGCGCTCTGCTGCGAAACGGGCTGCGGGCTGCCGCCTTCTCGCTCACGTACGGATGGGCAGGCTACGTCGGTTACAGCCGCCTCCGTGACAACCGTCATTACCTCGGTGATGTGCTCGTCGGTGCGCTGATCGGTACGGCGATTGGAAATCTCATTTACGGCGAGGTCGCGCGCGAGGACGGGGGCCTGCTCAGGAATCTTACCCTTACTTCGGGCGGCGACGGACCGCAATTCTCCTTCCAGCTGCATTTCTGACATATCCGCGCAATTTTGACTTTATTTCCCCTGGCCGTGGCTGTAGATTTGCTTCATGTTGAAAGTATTCATCCTTTGTATCGTATTCCTCGCCCCGATCAATGAGGTGCTCGCACAGGATCGCACTGATCTTCCCGCGCGTTTTGAGCGGGATGTGATCGGAAGCATCGGCGATGTCAGTGAATGGTACGACGCCCCCGTGCTCCTGCTCTTCCTCGCAAGAAACAGCTATAAAGCGGACAATCCTGCAACGAAGCTCGTTTCACTGCCTCCACTGCCGTTCGAAAAGCAGCTGGCCGAAGGGTTCTCTTCCGCTGGGAACGGGCAGTTGTCACCCGGCAGTCTCGATTCCTGGATGCTTCCCAATGTGATATTCGCAACGCGACTTCTCTATGCGATGGGGAACACGCTGGGCGGGAATGCTGACATGCGCGATGAATACGCGCATGCCTGGGGATTCTACAAGGTATTGATGTACAATCACATCGCGACCGAGTTGATAAAGAACACCGTGCGCCGCGCACGACCGGATGCTTCGGACACAAAGAGCTTTTTCAGTGGTCATACATCATCGGCCTTCGTCACCAGCGCGTTTCTCTATCGCGAAACCGCGGACGCGCTTGAGGCATGGGATGCGCTGCGGGACATGCCGGAGCTGAGAACCGGTCTGAAGTACGGCAGCTTCGCGGTCTTCTACGGCTGGGCTGCGTACGTGGGATACAGCCGCATCGCCGACAACAAGCATTATCTCACCGACGTTCTTGTCGGTGCGACGGTCGGTACCCTCATCGGCAACCTAGTCTACGGTCATTACTTCACACGTGACAGAGATTCAGGACTCCCTGAAATCGGCATAGGGATGGTCGATGCGCAGCCTGCCCTGTCTTTCTCAATACAATTCTGACAGCCGCACGGACGCAGTTCACTCCCAGGCCCGCACACGCTTCAAATGAAGCAGTGCTCCGTTGATTCTGTCGATCAGATTCCCTTCCGCCCCCGGGCATTCGTTCATTTCCCATGACGCAGTCAGACCTTCCGGTGCCAGTACATTCTCCATGGACCAGGCGCGCACCTCATCGTCCGTAAGCAGGCGATCCCAGAAATGCAGTGCCGCAAAGCTTCGCGGATGATTCAGCGCGGGCTGATACCAGTCAAAAAAGGCGTTGTTCAGCTGGTTCTCTCCGTCAAAGAGGAATCCAAGTAAAAAACCTTCAAAGTTCTCATGCCAGTCGTATGGGCCCTCAAGGCACAGACGTGAGGTATCCACGACGACGCCATCGATGGAGAGACGCATTTCACCTGAAGCGGACACACGCAGCACCGCATCCCGCCAGCCCTGGTCCACATCAATATAGCTTCTGCTCACCCTCGTGTACATGTACATTTCCTCAAGGGAAATCCACCCTTCGTCCCTTTTCGCATAGTAGAAGTGTATGGCGGGCAGCGATGTCTGCAAATACCGTACTGCGATGCTCGCATCTCCGAAACGAGGCAGCACGGGTCGCATACTTGCAAGATAACGTCCAGGGAACAGCGAAATGCCCTGCTTCCCTTCCTCGCTCCCCCGCGCGGGCGCGCAGTCCGTGGGCATGCGCCACTGCGGAAGGTCAGAACGCACGAGTGTGGGCCTGTGCAGGAGTTCGCCGCTGTGTGCCCGCTTGTTGGCGTTGAAAACAATGGACTCAACGGCGTTGTCCATGTTCCAGTAACCTGCCAGGCCTTCCGTTTCCGCTGGGAGAGCCCGGTACATGAAGGCACGAATTTCCTCTACGTCTCGAAACTCGTGCCACAACCGCATCTCATCGATATCGCCAACAAAATGGAGCTCGCGTTTTTCACCAAGTTTTCTTGCTCCGATTGTGACATCCGGCTGCGCGATACCCTCCATGAGAAAATCAGTGGAAACATCCTCGATCACCTCACCGTTCAGTGCCAGCAGGATGCGCCTCTTCGGGAGAGAAAAGGAAATGGCCACATGGTTCCACGTATCTGCCCACAGACGCTGTGCCGGCGCGAGTTCGTAAATGCGAATTTCCGAACCGATTTTGTAGTAGATGCGATGCAGAGAATCCAATCCGAGGATGATATCCTCGACCTTGGTCTCTCCTGGTCCGGTGAAACCATTGTAGAGCAGTATCGACTTGCTGTTCTGCTCTGCGGGCCTGAACCAGCATTCAAACGTCAGTTCCCTCTGTGATGTGGATGTGATATCGAAGGCAGTGCTGCGTCGTCCGAATTGCAGCACGTCATCCACTCCGTCGAAGCGGAGAGCATACCCTGCGGGACGGGGTGGACCCGCAGCCCCTCTGAGCTCCATCGAATACAGGGCGGTCCCGTTCCCCGCATCACGCAGCACGAGACGGGCCGTCTTGACTGGTGCAGATGCGCGTGGGGCAAACATAAGGGAGAAGGATACATTGCCTGCGGATGGAACGCTCAGCTCCTGCTTTCCGCTGTTCACATACCACGCCAGTGAATCGCTTCCCTCGATGGAAATCCGGACATCGAGCGTCGTCGGTGTCATGTTCCAGAGGAAGAGACTGCGCGTGAAGCCGTCGCCGACCTCGAGGTCACCGAAAGGGAGAAGAGGCTCCTTGACAGTTGCTCCGTCCCGAAAACACCAGGTGTGCTCCGCATTCGGATTATAGACGATGGCATCCTCCGTGATCATGAGGCCCCGCGCAAGCTCAAGATCGGGATAATCATAAAATGCATGGTAGATCAGGTATGCCCCGCCGCCGAGAAGAATAATCGTGATAAGGCTGACGATGGCGACGGAGCTTTTCACGACGACTTCCCTTGCGCGTTCAAGTCCGCCCCGGTAGCGTACACGAAATATGCCATTCACGGGAAGATCGTTTACGTGCGTCACACCGATCACTTCGAGCATGCGGTTGGGATAGTCGCGCTGCAGCATCTGCACTGCGTACAGCGCAGCTTCGCGATGGGCGGACGGGATGACAATTTTCTCCAGCGGGGAATGAAATGCGAGCCGAAGCTTGGCCTCGAGATTGTCCCATGTCCCGGGTGCGAGCGTGCCGTCCGGTTCTATGCTGGCGGAGCAGGCCACGGTCGGAGTGAGCGTCCATCGCTCCGGCAGGTTCAGTCGCTGTGTCCGTTCTGCAAGCAGGCCCGCCATGACCGCAAGGCCGAGCGACCCGCCCACGACCTGTGCACTGCTTTCGTGCAGCGAGTAGACATAGCGCGCGTCTCCGCCGCTTGTTCCGAAGCGGTCCCGGATGACAGCACGTGACAGCTCTTCTGCGCGATGTATCTGCTGTATGGTATCGTGCCCCGAATCGCCGATGAGGTTGTTCAGATGCCCATCTTCACGGGTGCCGGTGCGTGAAACCACGTCCATCAAAAGGACGCGGCCGGCGGAATATTTCCCGAATCCTTCCTCTTCGAGGAGTATGACGGAGACGGCATCACTGCGTTCACGGAATGTCTGCCACGAACGCAGGGCATGCTCGAAAGGGGTCAACCGGGCATAATCCCCGGAACGGAGAATCTCAACGTAGGCAGCAAACAGTCCGAATCCCGTGGTGGATGCACCAAAGATCCGTGTCCATTCATCCGTTGTGAGCGCGGCATCGAGAATGGAGTGCCGTATGAGAAACGCATGAAGCTCTCGCAGGCTTGAGACAAAGGCATGCGACAGAATGACCTGTTCGAGGGCCTGTTCCCGCGCCTCGTCCAAACCGGGAAGACGGCTTCCCCAATCCTGTTCCCCCATGAGCATCAGGAAATCATATGCGTCCACCCACACATCCGGTGGGAAGCTCCGTATAAACGGCGCACGAACAAGCTCAATGAACACAGGCGCGAGGAAGCCTACATAGCTGCCAAGCCAGTTCGCAGGAAGCTGACGCGTGTGGGAGAAAAACTCGGTAATCAGCAGAAAACGTTTCTGCGGGGAGGATGTCTGCCACAGGCTGCGTTCAAGTGCGCGCGCTGCGGAGTCAAGTTCTGCAGGAGTGCGAATGTATCCGGACAGGATCTTTCCCACTAGTGCCTCACGCCCGGTGAGCGCACGTTACATCGCAAGGGTTCAAAACGGTAACAGCGGACGGGAAATATCCTTCCTTTACCAGGGTCACCTTCATCGGCTCGATGTTGATCGAGGCGGCACCAATTTCAAACACGCCGTTCTGGTCAGGCTGGTATGCTTCTTCCAACCCGTCAAATTTGATCCGCAGCTGCTCCCTGCTGCGCTCGGCGATGAAAAAGCCAGTGAGGACACCGCGGTGAAGATCCTCGATCACACGAAGAATCATAGAGTTGTTTTCGAAATACCAGGTTCTGCGAAGTCGAAACATTGGTGTGACAGCCTCAGCGGACTGGGCGGCGAGGCGGTATTCGCTGCGGCGGTAGCCGACGGCCGCTTCTTCAGCGCCAAAGCTGGCGTCCTCCCCGTCTACCGTCTCCGGTGAGAAGGTGAGAAACTCCACCGCAAGCTGATACTGTTCCCTGCAGAAGAAACAGGCATCGAGATGGGAAGACCGCTGTCCCTTGCGGGCCATGTCCAGCAGGTCTTTCATTTCCAAATGCTTCATATCTACCTGCTCCATTGCGGATGCAAAAAAAGTGCTCTCACTATATACTACCTCCGTTTGGTACGGGGTGGACAAAAAAAAATAAAAAAAATGACAGAGGCTAGCGAAGAAGGGTGCTTTCGATCCCAAGTCGGATGTACGCCTCATCGAGCGTCTTTTGAAGGATATACTCGAATTTTCGACGATAACTGCGGCGGAAGCGGTCGTGCGTCAGTCCGGGCATGCATCGACGAAGATACGAGTAGGGTCCGAGTGTGTCCTGAACACTGACCAAGTCATTAAAATACATTCGCATGGCGGCCAGCATGCAGTCTGCCTCCTTGCGTGACAACCGTTTTTTCTCGACATACATTTCATCGATCCAGGGAAGCGTGTTGTCGAGTGCTCGCATGAGAATTCGACCGAGGACCTCTGAATCATGCGCTACGACCGGATTTTCACGGGTTATCGTGCGCATGGAGTAGTCCATGCCGAGTGCTTCCCTCGTCAGCTGAAGGATGTCGCTCTCCAGCACTGCGGGCCGGTATTCAGACTGAGCACGCAGAGACGTCAGAACCGAGCGAAACACATCTGCGATGGGAGCTGAGCTCTCACCACCTTCGAGGCTCATCTGCTGCCGCAGCATTTCAATGGGCATCGCGGGTCTGGCGAGATCGGATTCCGGAGTGTCACGATGGCAATACCATCTGCCGTCAAGTCGATCATAGGTCCTGACGTCATCGCTGCGATAAATGTGTCCGCGGAGCGAACGAAGCAGGTGCTGATGGAGCGGGTCGATCTCACCGAAAATTCGTGACAGATGCTGATGCACATTTTTGAAGAGAATTGACTCGAAGGCGGAGAGTAACGCATCATCATCGGCGGAATCGATCCCGGTGAGCGCTCCTTTCAGGCCGGCGCAGCACTGCTCTTCTTCGCCTGAGAACAATTCCGCCACGATGTCATACGCAATGTCTTTCATGGAAAAACCGAGATCGCGAAGACGGTAATTGCGCCGGTGGCTCAGCCACAGCAGCATGCGTTCCGTCCTCTTTACCGCGCAGGCAATGAGGATTTCCAGATCGCTCTGTGAGGAATCTCCCTGCATGAGGAATCGCAGACTACGTAGAGTTTCCATGCTTTCGCGGTGAAGATGTAACGGTGGCAGTCGAGCTATCGGGTATGAAAATACAAAATCGTCGCGGTGAAACGAAAAACTCCCGTCCGATGAGGACGGGAGTTCGCAGCTTACAGTGCGGGATGTGCGCCATCCGCCAGTTCGTCGCGCGGAACAAGTGACGGGCTCCGCTGCACTTCCGTCTCCAGCAGATCGTGCAGCGTCGTTTCTTCAAGCACACTGTCGATGGCGGTCTGCACACGGTGCCAGAGCGGACGGATAGAGCAGGAAAACGTGTGCGCGCACACATCTCCGTTGCCCGCATAGTGGTCACAGAACCCGGGTTTGTAAAACCGGCCACCCAGCGAAGCCAGTACTTCGCTCAAACGCAGTTCTTCGGGTGCGCGGGCGAGCGTGTATCCGCCTTCCTGTCCGCGCACACTGTCCACGAACCCGCTGATGCGGAGAATCCTCAGCAGTTTGGCGACGTAAGCCTGGGACAGACCTTCCGCCTCGCTGATATCGGCGATGGTCATCGACGATTCGGTGCCACGGCGTGCCAGCTGTAGGAGACAGCGGAGACCGTATTCTTCCTGTGAGCTGAATTTCATGGGCGCATCCGCATCAGTTCATCCTTGGAATCCTCGATCCGCAGGCCTGCACGTTCTCGCGCTCCGCGTACTCTTCCGGACTGATTGCCGGTCCTTTGCGTGTGGCGAGCGTGTCGAACATCTCCCGCAGATCCGCAGCGATCTCTTCAGCGGATCTGCCCTCGATATCATGACGCTGCAGCATGAACTCAAGTTTACCCCCACGCAGCAGGGCGATACTCGGGGAGGACGGGGGAATGTCCTTGAAATAAGACCTCATGCGATCCGTCGCGTCGCGTTCCTGGCCGGCGAAAACGGTCACCATGCGGTCCGGGATGACCCCATGCTGCAGTGCCAGCGCCACGGCGGGACGCGCGCTGCCTGCCGCGCAGCCGCAGACAGAATTCACCATGACAAGCAGAAGGCCGTTCGTATCACGCACGGCTGCATCGACCTGTTCAACGGTCAGCAGCTCCTCGAAGCCGGTGGAAGTCAGTTCGTCACGCATGGGCTGCACGGCAGCAGGGTCGTACATCGGTCCCTTGCGGACGGAAAGGTTGTTAAACATGTATGTAAACTCCTGATTAATTCGATTACAAGATCTCAGTCCATGTTACCAGGGACTGCGGCTACATCATTCCGAGTTCAAGTCTTGCAGCCTCGGACATCCGGGAGGGCGTCCAGGGCGGATCCCATACGATATCCAGATCGACACCCGTCACACCGTTGATCTGTGCCACTTTCTCCCGAACTTCTGCCGGAAGTGACTGTGCAGCAGGACAGTTCGGGGAGGTGAGTGTCATCTTTATCGTTACTCCGCCATCCGATTTGACACGAATCTGGTATATCAAACCCAGCTCATAAATATTGACCGGGATTTCGGGATCATAGCAGGATTTGATGGCATGCACCACGTTCTCGTCGATTTCCTGCAGCTGTTCGTCAGTCAGCATACCTCTGTCCTCTGTTATTCAGTCGAAATCTGTGAATCGCTGCCATGGAGTGCACCATGCATGGTATGCCACGGCAGGGTTGCGCATTTGACGCGCACCGGAAACTCGGCGACTCCGGCAAACGCGGCCAGCTTCCCCAGTTTTTCCAGATGCTCGACAGGATCGAGTTTGCCGGTCACGATACCCGTAAAAAGCTCGAACAGCACGTCAGCTTCTTCACGGCTCTTGCCCTGAAGCACCGCCGACATGATCGAGGCGGAGGCTTTCGAGATCGCACAACCGCTTCCTTCGAAACTGACCTCTGCGATGGCATCGTCCTCGAAGCGAAGATAGAAAGTGTAGTGGTCCCCGCAGAGGGGGTTGAATCCTTCAAGAACAGCATCCGCATTTTCCATGCTGCGGAAGTTATGCGGGTGTTTGTTGTGATCGAGGATCACTTCCTGATACAGTTCCCGTATTTCATCCATCAGGTGAAAACCTCCAGTACTTGTTCGATACCCTCGGCGAGCCGGTCGACGTCTTCACGCGTATTGTACATCGCAAACGAAGCGCGCGCCGTCGCCGGGATGCCGAAACGCTGCATGACGGGCTGCGCGCAGTGGTGTCCCGCGCGGATTGCGATGCCATGCTGGTCGAGAATAGTGCCGATGTCGTGAGGGTGGATGGCGCACAGCGTGAACGAGAGAACGCTCGCCTTTTCTTCTGCAGTCCCGACGATGCGCAGCGCATCGATACCGGAAAGTGTCTCGGTGGCGTACTGCAGTACGTCCTTTTCATGCGCCAGGATTTCGTGTATGTCAAAGCTGCGCAGATAGGTGAGGGCCGCGGCGAAACCGATGGCTCCCGCAATATCAGGGGTGCCGGCCTCGAACTTGAACGGCACTTCATTGTACGTCGTTTTTTCAAACGTCACCGACAGAATCATATCACCACCGCCCTGATACGGCGGCATGCGGTCAAGAAGCGCCTTTTTGCCGTACAGGACACCGATACCGGTGGGACCATACATTTTATGGCCGCTGAGGGTGAAAAAGTCACAATCGAGCTGCCGGACATCGATCGGAAGATGCTGTGCGGACTGCGCACCGTCCACCAGCACCGGGATATCACGTTCATGTGCGATGCGAATCATTTCTCGAACAGGATTGATGGAACCCAGGGCGTTCGAGACATGCGTCACTGCGACAATTTTCGTCCGGGGACCGAGCAGATCCGCGTACGCGTCAAGGTCAAGTTCCCCATGGTCATTCATGGGAATCACCCGCAGCACAGCCCCTCGTTCCTGGCAGATCATCTGCCACGGCACAATGTTGGCGTGGTGTTCCATTGCGGAAACCACGACTTCATCACCTGTGCCGAGTTCGCGTCTCCCGAACGTCTGTGCAACAAGATTGATTGCCTCCGTCGTCCCGCGTACGAATATGATTTCTTCTTCGCGCTCCGCATTGATGAAACGCTGCACAGTGCGCCGGGCGTCCTCGTACAGGTCGGTCGCGACCTGGCTCAGCTGATGCACACCACGATGAACGTTTGAGTACTGCTCGGCATAAAAACGCTGCATGGTGTCGAGCACTGCACGCGGCTTCTGTGTGGAAGCGGCACTGTCGAGATAGACCAGGGGCTTCCCGTGCACACGCTGAGTGAGAATCGGGAAGTCCTCCCGCACCTTGACGGCATCGAAGCTGCCGGATGCATGTTCTTTTTGCACGGCAGGTGCGGTCGCGTCGTTGAGAATCGTGGGAGTCATGATTCCATCCAGGAACGTTCAAGTCGTGAGTGAATGGCCTGATCGAGATGTTCACGCAGCGCCGGTGGCTGCACGTGCGAGAGCAGCTCGCTGGCGAACGCATACGAGAGAATATTCTTCGCCTGCTGCTCCGGGACACCCCGCGACCGGAGGTAGAAAAGCGCGTCTTCATCGATGCGGCCGATCGTCGCGCCGTGTGTGCACTTCACATCATCCGCCCAGATTTTGAGCTGCGGCTTGGTGTCGATCTGTGCGTCATCCGACAATAGCAGGTTGTTGTTTGACTGGCGTGCGTCTGTTTTCTGTGCGTCCTCGCGCACGATGATGCGTCCGCTGAACACGCCGCGCGATGCATCGAGCAATATGCCCTTGTACAGCTCATGGCTGTTGCAGTTGGGCTTGCTGTGGTCGATCACGGTGTGATTATCCATGTGCTGCCTGTCCATGGGGATGTACACACCGTTCATCGTGCATTCCGCATGTTCGTCCGCCAAAACAGCGTGAAGGTTGTTGCGCACCAGTGCGCCGCCGAAACCGAAATAATGATTTTGATAGTCCCCCCCTCTTTCCACGCGTGCGTACGCAGCGGAAAAATGCAGCGCGGCCTTTCCTTCTTCCTGCATTCTGTATTGCCGCAGCACTGCATCCTGTGCGACGGAGCACTCACTGACCAGGTTGCGGAAATACGCGCTGTCACTCCTGCCGACATGCTGTTCGATGACAGAAAGCTGCGCCCCCTGATCGACAACAATCTGTACGCGCGGAAAGGCCGCATGCGGGGATGCGGCGGTGGTGATAAACAGCAGGTGCACCGGGTTTTCCACCACGCTGCGTTCCCTGACGTGCCGGAACGCCCCCTCTTCG
>CAJXSA010000050.1 GCA_913060595.1 uncultured Ignavibacteria bacterium | reverse complement strand
TGCGGTGTGCAGCAGAGGCGTTCGAACTCCTCGGTCTCATCAGGCTGTCCGGCGCATGCGCGCAGTCCGCTCGCACGATACACGGTGCAGAGCTCATCGGTGACACCGTTGAATGGATTGAAGAAGCCCATTACTTCCAGCCGTTCCGCCTCACACCCGGCCTCCTCGCACAGTTCCGCGCGGGCGGCCTCCTCCCGCCCCTGCCCTTTTTTCACTCCCCCCGCTGGAAACTCAATGCTGTCCCGGTCGTTGAGGTATCGGTACTGCCGAACGAGTATCAATCGGCCGTCTTCGCGCACGGGGAGGATCATCACCGATCCGGGCGTGTGCACGAAATGATACTCCCCCCGGCGGTCCGAGGGGAGCAATACATCGTCGCGCACATACCGCCACCACGGATTGCGATGAACGGTGCGGCGCGCAAGCCGTTTCCAGCGGGCGAGCGCCATGTCAGCCGAGTGCGACCAGATCGCGTCCGGCGAAGAAATATCCGATTTCAATCGCCGCATTTTCGACGCTGTCCGAACCGTGCACGATGTTTTCACCCTTGCTGTCGGCGAAGCGTTTCCGCACGGTTCCTTCGGCAGCGTCCGCAGGATCGGTGGCACCGATCAGTGCACGGAAATCCGCGACGGCGTTGTCCTTCTCAAGCACGATCGGTACGCACGGGCCCGACGACATGAAGGCGACGAGGTCCTGGAAGAACGGCCGTTCGCGATGCACTTCGTAGAACCCGCCCGCCGTTTCCGCCGTCAGCCACACCATGCGCATGCCGCGCACGCGGAATCCAGCTTCGGTGATCTGTTTGATGACGTCGCCGATCAGGTTTTTCCTGACGCAGTCGGGCTTGAGAATGGCAAGTGTTTTTTCCACGGTGTCAACCTTGTTCTATTGATTGGAAATGAATTGAAATCATGTGAAGACAAAAAATGTAGGGGAATGCGGCGACCAAAACAAAACCCGCTTACTCTCTGCGCAGGGATTCCACCCACGCGCAGCAGCCGCTGTCGTCCTGGTCGCTGATCACAAGCAGCACGCGGTCTCGCGCCAGCGCCACGTAGACCACTGCATCGTCGAAACGGTAGGCGCGGGTGCCGCACGCCGACGAGATCTCCGCGCCGCGTTCGGCACCACGACCGCGGAGCTGCACGGCAAAGTTTGCTGCGGCGGCGGACTGGCGGAACGGGAAACTGATCAGAAGCCGGCGCACTCCCAGACGCGCTTTTTCATAGTGCGCCGTCCATGCGGCGTGTTTCCATGCGATGTCCCGCAGCGGAAGTTGCGCGGGAACCGACAGGCGCGACCACGCTGCTTCAGAAGGAACCAGGAACCGCTCACTGCCGAGCATCCGCTCCTCCGCGGGCAGTGGGATATCCGTCCCGTAGCAGTCCGCCTGCGAAAACAGGGCGCGCTTTGCCGCAAGCAGCAGCGCTTCGTCCGGGCGGGGATCGCGCCTCTGCAGGGCGGCGCACTGAATGACAAAAGGACCGAAGGCACTGAGCAGCTCCCGTTCCCTGTAGGAAAACGCGTCGCCGACGATGCCATGCACACTGCCATCCGCTGCCAGTGCCCGGAAAAGTCCGAAGGCCCGGTCCCGGGCGGGCAGCGCCAGCACTCGCATGCGTACGGCGACACTTCCCTGCACGTACACCACCTCGGTCACTTCGCGCACGTCATAAGCGCGCAGCAGTTCCGCATCCGCATCAGAGAGAACATCCAGGTCCGCAGGACCGACGCTCCGAAGCTCGCTGCGCTTCCACGCATACACGGTGTCCGGCAGCAGAGGCTGCGCCTGGCCGAGCACAGGCAGAAGCAGAAACAGCAGCATCGCCCGTCTCATACGGCGCCTCGCTGCTTCGCGTGCGAAACTGTCGGCATTCGTGCGAGAAGGGCGATTCCACCGATGATGGCTCCCATGCCGAGAAAGGAGAAAAGGTGCAGCGCTTCTCCGAGGAGCAGTGAATACGCCGTGGAAAGAAAGATAACGAGGTAATTCACCACCGTTGCGCGTGCAGCCCTCTCAAGTCGAAGTCCCTTCGTCATCGAAACCTGTGCGATCTGTGTGGTCACACCGACGCCGAGCAGAATCAGCCACTCGACCCCGACGGGCATGCGCCACGAAGCCGCAGCGAAGGGTGCGGCAAACACGACCGCGACGAGCGGGAAATACATCACGATGGTGAGCGGATCTTCCCCTTCCATCCCGAGCTTGCGTACGATGTTGTAGGCCAGACCGCTGCACATGGCGCCTCCAAGGCCGATGAGCGCGGGAAGAAAGGATGTGATCGACGTCGGCTGGGCGATGAGAAGCACACCGGAAAATGCCAGGAGTCCGGCAATCCACTCACGTCCTCGCGAGGGCTCTTTGAGGATCATCGGCGCGAACAGCGCTGTGAACAGGGGGTTGGTGTACTGAATGGTGACCGCTTCCGCGAGCGGCATCGCCTGTATCGTGTAGAAGTACGCCGAGAGACCGAGAAAGCCGAACAGTCCTCGCAGGAAAAGCAGTCCCCGGTTTTTCCCCCAGAGTGACTTCCGCGCCTTGAGCAGCAGACCGGCGGAGATCACAAGGCTGACCAGCGCGCGGAAAACCACCACCTCGATGAACGGGACCTCCCGCACGAGACGGACGAACAGTCCCATGAGGCTGAAAAAGACGGCCGCGCTGATCATATACCGCAGGCCGGGAGACAAGGGAATGCGAATGGATCGGTCCATCCTTCAATATACGGCGGTGCGCGCTGAGATTCAGCGCAGTGCGCGCAGCAGGAACACGTTCCAGTCCACCCAGTGACGTTGAAAGCGCAGATAGGCTTCCTGTTCGTCACGCGCCCACTCAGCAAACTCGCGGAGCTGGGCGTCCCCCGGTACAGCGTGCCGACGGTCGCTGATGGCTTTCCATTGCAGTCCCATATAGCGGTCCCATTCGTCGCGTGTGCTGCGCAGCGTCATCAGCGCCTCGAGTCCGCAGTCGTCGATGATGCGAAGAAGGGTTTTGGCGTCGAAGATTTCCCAGCCGAATTCGTCGAGATACTCGCGATAGCGGCGCGGGAGCGGACCTTCGGCACTTGGCTCTCCCACGATGATGCAGCCGCCCTCCCGCAGGACGGGCTGCAGCGCAGACAGGGCGGGAGCGAATCCGCCATACACCGGTGCGGTGCCGAGACAGAGCACGAGGTCGAAGGCGTCCTGTTCGAGATGAAATGCGGCTGCATCCATGCAGTGAATTTCAGTACGGTCCGCACACTGCTCCCTTTCGAAGAGCGCGCGGGCGCGGGCGGTCCATTGCGAGGACACATCCACCTGCACACTGCAGCAGCCGAAGCGGCGACAGAGAAGCAGTGAGGACCACCCGTTCCCGCTCCCGATATCGAGCACACGTGAGGAGGATGTCAGGCCGCACTGTTCGGCAAGGAAAAGGAAACGTTCGTCGCCCAGAGGATTCATGATTGTGTGGGCGTCGTAGGCGATGTGGTAATACGCCGCGCTGTCAAGCTGTTCGCTCATGCTGCTGTCCGCTGTTTCGTTCCTGTCTCTGCGGAAAGTACGCGAAGAGCAGCCAACGCACAACGGCCTGGGTCAGGACCCCGGCTTCAGGGACACATCGGCCGCCGCCGGAATCGACGGACGCTCCGTCTCCAGGTGCCGCGCCTCCCGTTTCCGGGGAACCATGCGCACGTTTTCTCCCCAGCGCAGCTGCTCCTCCATCCTGCAGCTCCAGACGAGCTGATCGTTCCACACGGTGATATCCGGACAGCCGTCGCACATGTTGACGGCTCCGTGCGCAAGCACATCCGCAGGCTGAATGATCATGATGGACTGAAAGTGCAGACGACGGAAAAACGCGGAGGGTGCCGTGAACAGCGAGGAGAAATAGCGGCGGGCGATGCGGCGCAGCCCCTTGTCCACCGGTGCGAGCAGGAAGTACAGCCGTCCCCTGCGCTGCAGCGAGGGTGCGGCGTAGGCGAGGTATTTTCCCGTTGTCAGATGCGTCCATGTCTGCACGAGTTCCATGAATCGAGCACCGACGTACCCGAAAATTTTCCTCCGGTTCCCCATGCGCCCCGCCAACAGCCATTTGTACGAATCCGGTCGCTCCGTCCCGTTGAGAAAGGCGCTTGGCATGAAGTCCGTCTCGCGGCTTCGTATCATCTCGACCACTTCCTCTGACGTGATATCGGTGCGTCGCGCATCGTCGTTTTTGGAGTACATCATGTCATCGAAATGCACCTGCTCGGTACCGACATAGAAATCATGATCCTTTCCGAGAACAGCCATGCGGTAGTTGATGAACACCATGACGTGCACACGGTCGATATTCTCCTGGCCCCAGGCGAGAATGTCAGGCACTTCGCACAGTGTTTCAGGATACACGGTCGCATTGAACGAGCAGGTCAGTCCGCCCGCTTCGTGCAGCATGTCGGCCAGTTCCTGGCGCAGCTGATTGAGCTCCGTCTCATTCTTTCCCTGCCAGTGCGGCCGTTTTTGCCCGCTGTCGACATGAAAAGTGAAACCGTCCACCCCCGCCTCCTTGAGATCGCGCAGCAATTCGCGCGAGAGCAGTGCGCCGTTGCTGTTGATGATCGCTTTCCAGCCCTTGCGTTTGACCATGCGTACAATGTCCGCGATGTCCGGATGCGTCAGGGGCTCCCCCCCGGCGATCGACACGCCGTCGCATTTGCGCAGCCGCTCGAACACATCGAGTTCATGCTGAATCTCGGACAATGATTTGTGCGCGTTGGCGCGGTTCTCCCTGTAACAGCCATCGCAGTAGAGATTGCAGGTGCTCGTCGGTTCAAGCCAGCTGATGGCGTTGTCCGCGAAATTCCAGGGCAGACGGTAAAGGGTGCGCGGTGAAAAGTCGGTAGACATGCGACTGCTTCCGTTTGTTCGTGATCATCCCTGAGAAGACATGCTGCCGGGGCCGGTCAGTAGACATCCGATCACACGGCGTGTGTGGACAGCAACTTCATACTTACCTCTCCACAAAAGGCATTTTACGAAATCAGCCGACATACGGCAAGTGAGAATCACGTGAGCTCGAAACGCACCGGGGGCGGGGAAACGACCGCGTGCGGAACCGGGGATGTCGGGGTCGGGAAGGATATTTTCCAGGAATGAAGGTGATAGCCGCCGTCCCCCGGTACGGCGACACGACCGCTGCTGTCAGCCAGCGGCAGTCCTCCCGGCCCGTAGAGGGGATCACCAGCCAGCGGATACCCCGCGGCGGCGCAGTGAATCCGAATCTGATGCGGTCTCCCCGTCGGTATGCGCACTTCGAGCAGACTTTCGTCCGCACGCACGTCGCGCCGCAGCACCCGGCAGTTGCTGACCGAGGCTTTCCCTTCTGCGGATGCGGCATACACGCCGGGGAGTGCCGGATGCGGCACTCGCCCGATCGGCACATCCACGGTGAAGACATCTTCCCGGGGCAGTCCCCGTACGATGGCAAGATAGGTTTTCTCTATCCGACGCTCGCGCATGGCGCGGGCCAGCACGGCGGCAGCAGCTGCGGATGTGCTGCACAGGATTGCGCCGCTGGTGCCGCGACCGAGCCGGTGCACCGGCGCCAGGTGTTCGCCGAAGCGTGCGCGCAGCAGGTGCAGCAGCGTGTTCATCAGGAAACCGCCGCCGGGGAGCACGGGCAGACCCGAGGGTTTGTCGAAAACCATCCAGCCTTCTCCCTCCGCAAGCAGCGGGATATCCGTGGGCACATCCTCCTCGCGCCAGGGCGGCCGGTGGTAGGCGAGCGTGTCCCCGGCGTGGACGAGGCTGTCTTCGGTGAGAATCTCATCACCACGCCGGATCCGTCCTGTGCGAAAACGTTCGCGCCAGGCGTCGGCACCGGAATGCGCATGCCGCCGCAGATAATATGCAAGCGCGGTGCCCCCGGAAGCGGACGCATCGATGCGGTCGTAATACGTATAGCCGTTGTTCAGCATCGTTCTTGCTGGACCGTAGAGCGTGAAATGAGCGAAATGGCCCGAAAAGGGCCATACGCGAGATGTATCCTGGCACGTTTTCTCGTGTCGCAGCGTATGACGGAAAAGACATGCCACAATGGTTTGCACCATGGCAATACATTTTTCTAATTTACATGTCTTGCAGCGAGATCACAGACTCATTTTTTTCATTCAGGAGAATCCCTCATATGCGTTTCTTTTCCATTCTCACCCTCGCCCTGCTGTTGATGTCGTGTCAGAACAACGCGCAGGAGAACGTTGAGCTGAAGACCCGCCAGGACAGCGTCAGCTACGCGATCGGCTACAACATCGGCACGAACTTCAAAATGCAGAGCATCGAGGTCGATCCGGCCGTGGTGGCGGCAGCGATGCGCGACATCATGAACGAAAACGACACCAAGCTGACCGAAGAAGAAGCCCAGCAGGTCTGGATGTCTTACCAGCAGGAAATGATGGCCAAGCAGCAGCAGGAGCGTGAAGCGTCCGGCACGAAGAACAAGGAAGACGGCGCCAAATGGCTGGCCGAGAACAAGGAGAAGGAAGGCGTCGTCACCACCGAGAGCGGCCTGCAGTACAAGGTCATTACGATGGGAGACGGCTCCAAGCCCTCGAAGAACGACAAGGTGCGCGTGCACTACCGTGGCCGCCTGATCGACGGAACGCAGTTTGACAGCAGCTACGACCGCGGTGAACCCGCAGAGTTTCCCGTGGGCGGCGTCATCGCCGGCTGGACGGAAGCGCTGCAGCTCATGCCTGTCGGCTCCAAGTGGGAAGTCTACATCCCCTCCGAACTCGGATACGGTGAACGCGGCGCAGGCCAGGATATCGGCCCCAACGCGACGCTGATCTTTGAAGTCGAGCTGCTGGACATCGTCAAGTAACCTCTCCCCTGTCCGACAGAAAAAACTGAACGGTCCCTCCCGGAAACGGGAAGGACCGTTTTTTTATTACCCAGTCGAGGCGGGACCGGCGCTCAGGCGTCGGCGGTTTTGAGGACGCGGTCGTGCAAAAACTGCAGGAGGTCCTGCGGCGCGACCGGTTTGTCGAGGAAATGGTCTGCCTTGATCCACTGCTTTTCCTCATTGCTCTGGGTAGAGAAGCGGTATCCGGTATCGTGTCCCGCCGACGTGAGAATGATGACGGGCGTCTGCCGCCCCTCCGGCAGGTCCTTGATACGTTTGCACAGTGTGAAGCCGCTGTCGAAATGCTCCATTGCGAGATCAACAACCGCGACATCGGGCTGAAACTCGCGGAACAGCGCATACCCGCTGGCTCCGTCGTGCGCAAAACGCACTTCGTACCCGGCCTGCTCCAGCACGGCACGATACGGTTCGATGATATCCGGGTCGTCGTCGACGAGCAGAATTTTCTGCATTGTTCTATCCTCTGCGAAAGGTGTGAGACATGTATCGTGCACCTCCCCGTCGTGCCCCCGCCCGCCATGGGCAGGCAGGGGAAACGTCCGACGCGGTGAGAGGAGGATGTCATTTCCTGTACCATTCAGAACTCGTCCCGCGCCACGTAGTGCGTGTGCAGCAGCTCATGCGCCGTGTGGCCGTTGGGTTCGCCGAGAAATTCCGCGTACAGCTTCTGCACGCTCTCATTGCGGTGGCTGCAACGGCGCGGGGATTCCCGATCGATCTGGTAAATGCTTTCGGTGCGCAGCCGGACCTTCTCGGGAGTGGTGGGAAGCGGCTGCCCGCCACCGTTCACACATCCGCCCGGGCAGGCCATTACCTCGATGAAGTGGAAGGGCGAGGTTCCGTCCCGCATATCGTCAAGCAGGGACTTGATATTCTTCAGACCGCTGACCGCGGCAACTTTCAAGGTGAAGTCTCCGATGCGCACGTCAGCCTGCTTCACACCGTCGAGTCCGCGGATGGGAGCAAAGGTAAGTGATTTCATATCGCTGCCGGTCAGATAGAAGTGGGCCGTGCGAAGTGCCGCTTCCATGACGCCGCCGGCTGCGCCGAAAATGGCGCCCGCACCGGTGGATTCGCCAAGGGGATCGTCAAAGCCCTCATTGGGAAGCTTGAAGAAATCGATGCCCGCCACGCGTATCATGCGCGCAAGTTCGCGCGTGGTGATCACCGCGTCGACATCCGCGTACGCACCGCCGAGTTCCGGGCGCTGCGCTTCGTATTTCTTTGCCGTGCACGGCATCACCGACACGACGTACATGCGGGAGGGGTCCACGCCGATTTTTTGGGCGTAATAGCTTTTCAGCAGCGCACCCTGCATCTCATGCGGCGATTTGCAGCTCGAAAGATTGCCCAGCAGATCGGGATAATAGTGTTCGATGAACTTCACCCAGCCGGGACTGCAGGATGTGAGCATCGGCGTTACGCCTTCGTTCTTGAGACGGCCGAGAAGCTCGTTGGCTTCTTCGATGATGGTCAGGTCGGCGCTGAAATTCGTATCGAACACGCGGTCGAATCCCAGCCGGCGCAGCGCGGCCACTGTTTTTCCCGTGACCACGGTGCCCGGCTCCGCACCGAACTCTTCGCCGAGTGCCACGCGGACGGCAGGTGCGACCTGTACCACCACGAAGCGCTCCGGGTCGTTAATCGCTTCCCAGACGGGCTTCTGATTGCTCTTCTCGGTCAGTGCGCCGACGGGACAGTTGACAACGCACTGTCCGCAGTCCACACACGGCACGGTGTTCAGGCTTCGTTCGAGCGCGGGGGCGACGGCGGACTTGAATCCGCGATGCACAAAATCGATGGCACCGACATGCTGCACTTCGTGGCAGACTCGGACACAGCGGCCGCAGAGAATGCACTTCTCGGGGTCGCGTTCGATGGCGGGACTGGCGATGTCGATGCGCGCGCGACGCCGCTCACCCTCGTAGCGATGCGTGCGCACGCCATATTCCTGTGTCAGCTTCTGCAGTTCGCAGTTGCCGGAACGCACGCAGAACAGGCAGTCCTGCGGATGATTCGCGATCAGCAGTTCAATAATGGTTTTCCGCGCGCGTCGAACACGCGGACTGTTCGTGCGCACTTCCATTCCCTCATGCACTGGATAAGCGCAGGCAGGAACAAGGCTTCCCGCGTTTTCGACCTCGACGGTGCACAGACGGCAGGAACCCGTCGGTGAAAAATCGCTCATATGGCAGAGAGTCGGGATGTTCACTCCCTCCCGACGCGACACGTCGAGAATGGTTTCCCCGGGCTTCGCCCAGCATGTATGTCCGTTCAGGGTGATGTTCATACTTTCCTCGGAGTCACTCTAATTGACACAGATTGCGTCGAAGTTGCAGTTCACGCGACACTGGTCGCAGCGAATGCATTTTTCATCAATGATATAATGCGCCTGACGCTTGCTGCCGATGATGGCGTCCTGCGGACATTTGCGGGCACAGAGACCGCAGCCGTTGCACTTGTCCGTATCGATGGTGTAGGTCAGAAGCTCTTTGCATGCGCCTGCCGGACAGTGCCGTTCGTACAGATGCGCCTCGTACTCTTCCCGGAAATAATGCAATGTGCTGAGCACGGGATTCGCCGCAGTCTGTCCCAGACCGCAAAGCGAGGTGTCCTTGATCACGGAAGCCAGGCGCTCGAGATACACCATTCCCTGGAAACGGAGCAGAGCGTCCTCCTGCGAGTTTTCATCCCGGTGCGATCGTGAAAGACGTTCGAGGGTTTCCAGCAGCCGCTTGGTGCCCTCCCGGCAGGGAATGCACTTCCCGCAGGACTCGCTTTGAATGAAGGTCATGAAATACTTGGCGAGATCGACCATGCATGTACTCTCGTCCATCACGACAAGACCGCCCGAGCCCATCATCGCGCCCACCTCTTTGAGGCTCTCATAATCGACCGGGGTATCGATCACGGATTCGGGCAGCGCCCCGCCGGAGGGACCGCCGATCTGAACTGCTTTGAACTTGCGTCCCCCGGGGATGCCTCCGCCGATATCGAAAACGATTTCACGCAGAGTCACACCCATCGGCACCTCCACGAGGCCGACGTTGCAGACCTGGCCGGACAGTGCGAAAATCTTTGTACCCTTTGACGATTCGGTTCCGATGCCCGCGTAGTGCTCGGGACCATACTTGAAAACCGTGGTCACGTTGGCGTAGGTCTCGACGTTGTTGATCACGGTCGGTTTCCCGAACAGTCCCGCGGTCGTCGGGAAGGGCGGGCGGGGCCGGGGCATGCCGCGACGGCCTTCGATCGACTGCATGAGCGCGGTTTCTTCACCGCAGACGAAAGCGCCAGCGCCCTTCTTGATCCGCATGTCGAAATCGAACCCGCTGCCGAGGATGTTTTTTCCGAGCAATCCGTATTCACGGGCCGACTGCAGCGTCTTCTCCAGGCGCCGAATGGCGAGGGGATACTCGGCACGGCAGTATATGTAGCCGTAGCTCGCCCCGATTGCGTACGCGGCGACAATCATACCCTCGACCACGCGATGCGGATCGCCTTCGAGCAGGGCCCTGTCCATGAACGCACCGGGATCGCCTTCGTCCGCGTTGCAGATCAGATACTTCTTATCCGCTTCCGTGTCGCGCGCGAACTGCCACTTCTTGCCCGTCGGGAAACCGCCGCCTCCCCGGCCACGCAGTCCTGCGACCAGCGCGTCATCGATGACCTCCTGCGGCTCCCTCCCGTTGAGGACGGAGGTCAGCGCCCGGTAGCCGCCACGGACGAGATACTGGTCGATGTTTTCCGGGTCGGTCACACCGCAATTCTCAAGGTTGATCTTGCGCTGTTTTGCGAAAAACGGCAGTTCGGAGAGCAATGGGTAGTCCTGCCATCCGGCTTCTGCATCACGGGATTCCACACCGAGCAGCTTCTCCTCGAGCACCTCTCCGTGCTGCAGCGTGCGCTCGACGATCGCGGGAATATCCGCGGCCTTGACTTCACAGTAGCTGATGCGCGGACGTCCCGGCAGCTTCACGTCGACGATGACTTCCCGCGCACAGTACCCGACGCAGCCGACCGGGATGATGGAAACAGTCAGTTCTCGGGCGGCACACTCCGCGACCAGCGCATCATGCAGAACCTGGGCGCCGTTCGCCAGTCCGCAGGTTCCCATGCCCACGAGAATCACCGGAGTGTCATGTTCTTCGAGCAGGAGCTCACGCCTGTAGCGCGCGAGACGTTCCGCACTCTGCGCTGCATCTCCGCACTGCTGACCGCCATGCACGCAGTCAACGAACCGGGGACACGGTTTTTCGGCGCTGTGCCAGCAATTTTCAAAACAGATACTGCTGAATGCGTTCATGCCGTCACCTCGTCCTTCGCGCTCCGTTTCTGATATCCGCGGAGCAGTTTTTGCAGGGATTTCGTGGTCAATCCACCATGAAACTCGTCGTTTATCGCGATTACAGGTGCAATGCTGCACGCACCGATGCAGGCAACCGTCTCAATTGTGAACATCAAGTCCTTGGTCGTCTGTCCCGCCTTGATTCCGAGTTCGTTTTCCAGCGTGGTCAGAATGCCAAGCGATCCCTGAACATGGCATGCCGTCCCGCGGCAGACCTTGATCACGTACTTGCCCAGCGGCTGGAATCGAAACTGATTGTAGAACGTGGCGACGCCGTACACGCGCGACACAGGGATGTCCACATGCTTGGCCACCTGCTGCATCTCGCTGTCAGGCAGATAGCCAAACTGCTCCTGCACATCCTGCAGCAAATCGATGAGGCAGGAAGCATCTTTTTTCGGATACTTCCCGTAGATTTCCGGCATATGCTGTTGCTTGGTCATGATCTCTCAAGTTTGTTTGCCATTATCGAGAATTAATTCTCGATTAACGTGCCGCAATATACGATAAAACGGCAGGCAGACGCAATACCCCCCGATCAACCCACATTACAGCATCGGTGTAACTCCTTAATTGATATATTTTTCACGAAATGAAAAAAATAAAAAAAATCGACATACAGAATAAAAACTGCATGCCGACAGCGAGAAACATCCCCATGCTATACGTTGACGTCAGCAGCGCCGACAGGGGAGGACCGTGTCGGTGCCGGAAATCAACACACTATGAACGTGAGTGATGCAGGCGGCACGATCGGACGGAAGCCGGTGCTGAAGAGAGGGTCCGCGTATCCAACGAACGATATGAGCCAGCCGACAAAAATGCATCCTATCAGAATCATAACGGCGACGAAGAGCTTGAACAGGAAGCTGAGGAACTTCTGCTTCCGTTCAATGTCCTCCACAGTGAGTCTTTTTTGTTCCATATTCGCAGATTCGATGTCTGAAATGCTGTCTCTGCCTGCCCGGCCCGTCGCCAGGCTGCATCGCAGCGACGTCTTCTACTTATATATACCTCTCGTTCATGTGGGGTGGACAAAAAAAGTGTCACATTTTCGATGTTTTTTTTGCGGCTCAGGGGATGACGTGGAACAGCAGTCGCTCCGTTGCGCCTAAACCGTTTATTTGCAATACATACGTCCCGGCTGCCAGGGAGGGAAGAAAGACGGGGAACTGCTGCCGTCCTGACGGCCTCCATTCGTCGAACAGCGTCGCGACCTGTCTGCCGCCGAGATCGTAGACAGCGGCCCGCAGACGGCCGGCAGCGGCGGTCGAGAAATCGAGCATGGCCGTCCCCTGTGAGAGACGCACCGGGTGCGGAGCGAACGCATGCAGCGCGAGATCTTTCGGCAGCGCAGGGACGCCGATGAGATGTGTCGGGTCAAAACGGCGATTGATGGTATCCCACAACGCACGGCTGTGCGGGACGGAAGCCATGACCTCCTGCGGAGTATCTGCCGCGATGAGCGCGAAACCGACGATCAGCGAATCACCGGGCGCAAGGTCCACGGGACCGGCGCTCATCACCTGCGACACGTCTGTGATACCGGCCACGGGCTGTACGATGCCGCTCGACAGCGCTTTCCATTTCTCCTCCTTGGTGAAGCCATTGTAGATGCCGATGCGCTCGTCACCATCGTTGTCGCGGTTGTTGATGCCCCAGTAGGTCGTTCCCAGCTCGGGCGTAAGCAGCACGCTGCCGACGGCCACAGGAATCCGCGGGTACCCGGTGCTGTCATATGTCATCGCCAGCTTCAGGGAATCGTTGTACACGGCGATATCCGTTTGCGAATTGGCACCGACATCCCAGTCGAAAAAGAGTCCCGCATGGAGATTTTCATGCGTATTGGTCGAGTAGTTGTAAATGGTGTACCGCAGGAATACCATGTTTGCGGCCTCCGGACGAGTGAAGGCGAAACTGTGCAGCGTGACCTCGGTCTGGAGACGATAAGACAGCGGAGCGTTGACGTCACCGAATCTGCCGACGCCCTCCTGCTCGGCGATCAGGCCCGGGGTGCGGATGTGAAACAGGCCCTCTCCGGCAAAGTCGTCCAGCTGCGAATTTGCACCGGTGCGTGCGACATCGACCACCAGGGGTGTCATGTTTACCTCCGCTCCGAGCATCATCGCGCCCTCGAACAGAACATTTTCCCTGCCCTTGTAGCTGAGCCCGGATCCGGTAATGCCGGACAGATCGTCGAAACCGATATTTCCGTCGTTGGTAACAGTGACGCGGATGTCGTTGATGTCATGATCCCTGTATGTGGGCTGCTGTATGAAGAACACGCCGCCGTAATCGCTGTAGGCACCGTCGACGATGGTGAAGAACAGGTTCACCTGGTTGTTGGGCGCATAACTGTCCTCGATGGTGAGAAGGAAAGGATGATCTTCGTTGCTCACCTCCCCGAAGGTGGGGACGCTGCCCGCGATAAAAACGGAATCCGTGACCTCGACCCGCGCATTCTCCGTCGAGAGCGTGATGACGGCGTTCTGCGTGGGATCGAGCAGGTTTTGCCAGCGCATGAAAATTTCGAGCGTTTCGCCCTGGTCCGGTATGCCGTCGCCGTTTCCGTACGTGACATCGCTGAAAGACCAGTCAACCAGGCGAAGTGCCGGGGAAGATTCGGTCAGCGCCCGATAGGCGTTGATGCGACCGCTGCCGATTTTTCTGTGATAGCGGCGCTGCTGCAGTTCGTCGATCGGGTCGCAGGTCACGCGAATCTGTTCGAAAATCTGCTCGGGGGTCAGGGCGGGGCGATGGCTTTTCACCAGGGCCGCCAGTCCCGCAACGTACGGGGACGCCATCGACGTGCCGCTGAACTTCTGGTACGCCGCGTCATTGTTTATCACGCAGCTGAGAATGCCCGAGCCGGGAGCGGACACATCGACCCAGGAACCATATGTCGACGTGGCAGACACTTCGTCGCTCGCATCGGTGTTCGCGACGGAAAGCACATTCGGATACGCCCCGGGTGTGGTCACGGTCTCGGTCCCGGTGTTCCCTGCGGCTGCCACTACGATGGCACCTTTCGATATCGCGTAGTCGATGCGCTCCTTCTGA
>CAJXSA010000049.1 GCA_913060595.1 uncultured Ignavibacteria bacterium | reverse complement strand
CCGCACGGTGATTCCTCCCATGACCCGCCCTTCCGTTGTCAGCGTGCACCACAGTCCGGGTGACCACGGCATGCTGCCGATCACACCGGGATACACATTGAGCGTCGCAACGTTCGAGGAAATTCCGCTGAACTGCAATGACGCAAGCAGTGAATTTTCCCTGTCCCAGTACAGCGCAGCGTTCCATGTCAGCGAGGCCGACAGCGCGAGCGGATGATCCTCCTGCTGGTAAATGTCGCGCGCGCGCAGTCCCATTGCCACCGATACGGAATGCCCGTTCGCGAAGCGCCGGCTCAGTCCCCCCATGCCGTTCAGTCCGAACACATACAGCAGCGAATAGTCCTCCCAGAACGGCAGCGCGTAGCGAAGCACGAAATTCTGTCCCGTGTTACGCAGCGAGGCATCCGTGAGCATGAGTGTCGGCTGTGTGGACCAGTCCGTCAGCTGCAGCTCCTCGCTGAAAAAACGGGCCACGGCATCGGAGCTGAAAAGCAGTATGCCGCCGATGTCGAACAGGTAGATATCCGCGATCGGGTCAATTAATTCCCCCTCCTCGCTGTTGTTCTCCACCATCTCGTTGAGGAGGTGGTAGCCCATGACTGTCATGGCCGACCACAGCTGCGGCAGCGGTGCGCCGTGGTGTGTGAACCACTCCTGCAGGCGACGGTATGTCATGCCCCCGCCCACCAGGTGCAGCTGGTAGTTCGGCCACCAGCTCGCCCCCTTGCTGAAATTCAGTGGCAGCACCTCCGTGCGCAGAAAGCGTCCCCACCCGTAGTCGTTGATGAGCGGCAGCGGACGTCCGAGATTGCGCAGCACCGTCGCGGCATTCCGTCCGAGCGGATATCGAAAAATCCGCTGTTCATACTTGTCGAGCTGCAGAATATCATACCCGCCGTTCAGCAGCACGATCAGCGGAGAATACTGCGCCTCGCTTCCGTAGGATTTCCCATGATAGAAATACGGCTGTGCCTGCAGCGGTGTGAAGCGCAGAAGCGCGCAGAAGATAATTACTGACCATGCGAGATAATTCCATAGCCGCAGCGGCGCAGCATCGCTGCCGACGGATTTTTTTCTCCCCCCCGAATCTGCTGCACTGTCCTGTTTCACCGTTCCGAGGCCGCCGCTGCTTTCGTGAAGCAATTCTCGTAAGTCCCTGAAAATAGTGACATATTTTCACAGTTTCCTTCAAAATTTTACCTGTCGGAAGCGCTTCCTCGAATTTTTTTCACAAAAAAATAATCAAGTGCTCACGGGAGCATTGCATTTGTTTGGATTTCCCCGTAATGTGATAAGACTAGTTCAGGTAGGTTTCGCCTTCCTTGCAACACACGCCCTTTCTTCCAGGAGAGGTTACATGCAGAGACTGCTCTTCTTTCTTTTTCTTCTCGCCCTTCCTTCCGTGTTCACATACACGCAGGCGCAGAACGCATCCTCCCGCGGCTTCATTCCCCCTCTTTTCACACTTCCCGACGAAAGCGACGAACTTCGCTTCACTTCCGCACAGCCTCCCGAGTTCATGCTTCCGGACTACCCGGTCGAACAGCTGAACGGCGGCGTCGAAGGCGTCGTGGAAATCACGATGTACATCACATCCGAAGGCGAAGTGGTGTACAGCGAGGTGGCGGTCAGCAGCGGCATCGAAGCGCTGGACGACGCGGCGCTGATCAGTGCGATGAAAACGCGTTTCCCCGCGGGATACGCGACGGTGAAGGGTCTGCCGCGCGATTTCCGTCTCTCGGTTCCATATTATTTCCTGCTCTCATCCGATCCCGAGGCGTACTGGCATTCCCGACTCGAGCTGGCGCGGGTGCAGCAGGAGTACGAGCTGGTGATGAAGAAGTTCGAGGATTTCCTCATGGCCCGCACCGAGGCGTCCGCAAGCAAGATTCGCGAGATACAGTATCAGATGGAAGAGAAAGTCGCAGCGGCGAAAAGCATTCACCGCCTGCTCGCCGAGAAAAAGGAAAACGCCATTCTCCGCATCCACAAGGAAATCGAGGAGAACCGCAGCGCACAGGCACCGGTCGCAGACGCGGAAGACAGCACGTGGCGCCGCAATCTGCAGGATCGCCGCAGTGCCCGTGTCCATTCAGCCTACCCCGGATCGGGCGTGGTCAATGCGCGCAGCCTGAAGGGCAGCGGCGTGGATCGCCTGACACAGGAACTCGAAATGAAGAAGTCTTATCTCTGATCTCTCTCCACTCTCCGAGATAAGAACGTCCCGCCATGGCGGGACGTTTTTTATATCGTCAGAATCTCACCGACCGTATGCCGGGAAGCGATCACGACACGTGGACGGAAATCCGTCCGCCGGGAGAACAGCAGATCCACCTCCTTCTGCACACACTCCGGCGTATTGTTGTTTTCACTCAGATGCCCGAGGATGATCGTGCGCAGTCTGCCGTTCGCGTGGCGCTGCAGCAGCTCCATCGCCTGAACGTTGGAAAGATGTCCGTGTGCCGCCCGGATGCGCGCTTTCAGGTAGGGCGGATACGGACCGTTCTCCAGCATGGACTCATCATAGTTGCTTTCCAGCAATGCTGCGTCCGCGAGGCCGAGCAGACGGCCGAGTTCCTCCGCCTCTTCGCCGAGATCGGTCGCATAGAGGAACCGCTTCTTCCCGATGCGAACCAGAAAGAACACGGGATCGGCGGCATCGTGCGTTTTTGCGTACGCCGTGACATGGATGTCTTCGACCTGCACTTCCTCGTTGTACCCGATGAAGCGGTGTCCCTTGTATGGCTTGTTCCTGTGCATGCCGCGGAAGGTCGCTTCCGTCATGTAGGTCGGGATCGCTAGCTGCCGGGTGAGCACGGGCAGCCCGCGGACATGATCCGCGTGCTCATGCGTGACGAACACTCCCCTGATATGCTGCAGGTAGCGACCATGCACTTTGAGTCGCTGCTCGATCTGGCGCCGGGAGATTCCGCAGTCCAGCAGCACCCCTGCACCGCTCACGGCGGATTCGACATACACGGCGTTGCCGTTGCTGCCGGAATTGAGAACGATGATATGCATGTAGGCGTCCTTATGAAACGGCGCGGGAAGCAGGCTCCCCGCGCCGAGATTCACATCGCTCCGATGTGCTGCGTCAGCTCACACCCAGCTCGCGGAGGAGGAAGTCCGCCTTGCCGAGATACTTCGCGATGAACAGCACGTAACGGATATCCACGCCGATGGAGCGGCTGTATTCCTCACTCCACTGGTAATCGTTGACCGTGGCCTCGAACGCGCGGTCGAAATTCACGCCCACGAGTTCGCCGCGTGCGTTGAGCACGGGACTGCCGGAGTTCCCGCCGGTGGTGTCCATGTTGTACAGCATGGCGACCGGAACATCCTCGAGCAGGGCGTCTTCGAAGGACTTGTCATACGCCCCCGTGTTATACAGTTCCACGAGCTGGTCGGGCGCGTCGAACGGCGATTCTCCGGTGTTCTTTTCGATGATGCCCGCGAGTGTGGTCTGCGGCGAGTGATAGGTCGCGTCGGCGGGAGCGTAGCCGCGAATGTATCCGTAGGTCAGGCGAAGTGTCAGGTTGGCATCGGGGATGAAGTCTTTTTTCTGCCATGCCATTTTCGCGTCGATGAATGCGGCTTCGAGACGCTTGAGTTCACCGTCCCGCGTCTTGCGGCGTGCGATGATGTCCTGGTTCATGATGCGCAGCTCACGTGCGAGCATGATGAACGGATCGGTCGAGGATTTCAACGTCGTTTCGTCCCACCCCGCGACGACGTTCATGCCGTCGGCGGTCCCGAGCGGACTGCGCCGGAAACGCTCGCGGATGGCGGCAACGGCGTCGCCGCGGCTCGGCTGCTCGTCACCGACGATGGCGGCGATGGCCTTCGGCTGCTGACCCACGGGAAGCGTACTGAAATCAAGAATGAGCGTGGCGAGGAAATCCTGTTCCACGTCCGGCGTCATCGCATCATACTGCCGGTTGATGACGTCACGGAGCCGATTCCGCTTCTCCTCGTCGAGGTCGCCTTTCTCGATGGCAGCGGCCACGGAATTGAACAGGTTGAGATACCCGTTGCGTCCAAGCAGTGTGACGGAAATCTCCTGCACGGCGGTGGCGTTGTAGTCGGAATACACCTTCGAGAGTTCCTGCAGCGTGCTGCCGAATTTCTCATTCAGTTCCGGACTGCTTTCAATGAAGCCCTGCAGCTTCGCTTCTTCTGCGCGACGCTTCTCGACGAGAGCGAGGCGGCGCAGGCCCTGCAGCTTGCCCTTGTAGTTCTTGGTTGCGTTGGCCAGTCCCTTGATCATGTTCGCGAACTCGAGCTGCAGCGCGCGATCGTCGCTCGATGCGTCCTCGAGTGTCTCGATCATATAGTCGTAGCGTGAACTGAGATAGGGGAGAATCGTCTGCTCATACAGCGCGATGTAGTCCGCGGTCTTGTGGCGGTAGGTGCGGCCGGGGTATCCGAGAATGAAAACGAAATCGTCCTTGCTCACGCCTTCGGGAGCAACCTTGATGAAGCGCTTGGGGGAGAACGGCACGTTTTCTTCCGCATATGCGGCGGTGCTGCCATCGGGCGCAACGTACGCGCGGAGGAAGGAGAAGTCTCCCGTGTGCCGCGGCCAGATCCAGTTGTCGATTTCCCCGCCGTAGTTCCCGACGCTGAGGGGCGGCACGTACACGAGGCGCACGTCACGGATGATGCGATAGGTGAAGAGCACGTAGGTCTTGCCCGGGAACATCTCCGACACCTCGCAGGAGATATTCTCACGCCCGTCCTCTTCCTCGGTGGCGAGTGAACGCATTTTCTCTCGGATGGCGTCGCTGCGTTCCGCGGGAGTCATGAAGTCTTTCACCACGGCCAGCACTTCTTCCGAGACATCGCGGTAATCCTCCGTGATGCGGCAGATATATCCCTGAGCCGGGAGTTCCTCTTCGCGCGTAAAGGCGGTGAATCCTTCGCGGAGGTAGTCATGCTCGGGCGTGCTCGCCGCCGTCACGCCGGCGAAGGCGATATGGTGATTGGTGAGAATCAGTCCGTCGGGAGAGACGAACTCACCGGTGCCGCCGCCGACCTGGCAGATCGCGTCGACCAGGCTGACTCCGTCCGGATTATATATTTCGGAAACGGGGATTTCCAGTCCTTTCGACTGCAGATCGAGACGGGAGATCTCACTGAGGGGGTACATGCCTTCGTCCGCCGTCAGGGATACGGCGACGAGCATGGAGACCGTGATGACAATGGAATGCAGTGTGCGGCGAATCATGTGTTCGAGCCTCCGGAATTCAGAAAAAGAACACGCCCAAAGCGCGCGGGAAATCAAAGATACGGAAAAATCGGCGGGGCCGGCAACGAGCGACATTCCTTCGCGATATGAAAATTCGTATCATGCAGGCTCAACATGATGTAACGCACTCGCGGGGATACGAAACATGCGCCCATACGGATTATATCTACTTCTCTTCATCGTTTTCCTGCCCCTGCTGTCGGCGGAGGCACAGGTGCAGCGGGACACGACGCTGCAGATGAGTGACGACGTGCAGCTCGATGCCTTTTACATGTACCCCGCAGCGCCGGCACCGCAGAACGGCTATCCCGCTGTGCTTCTCGTACACGGCTTCGGGGGAAACAAGAACAACAACGGCACGCTCGCACGTCAGCTCGCCGCAGAGGGATACGTGGCCACCTCGTACAGCGTGCGGGGACAGGGCAGCTCAGGCGGACAGTTCGATTTCTTCACCTCGGATCGCATTCTCGAGGATCTGCGCAGCATGATCACGTTCACAAAAGCACTGCCGGATGTGCATGCCGATCGCGTCGCTGTCATGGGCGCATCGCAGGGCGGACTGCATGCATGGAACGCAGCGGCGTACGGGATGGATGTCCGCGCGGTGGTCTCCGTCATCGCGAACGGACGCGCCCGGGAAAACTGGCTCGAGGAAAACGCGCTCAACTGGACTTTCGCCGCCGCGACGCTTTCACCGAGTGTCCGCTTCGATCCATCTATTCTCGACTCGATCACACGTGCCCGTGAGACCGGAGATTATGCCTACCTGCGCAGCTATCTCGAATCCGCTTCCACGCGGTCCCTCGAGCAGTCGGTGACCACACCGACCGCGATATTCGTGAGTTATTACGACGGCTTCTTCGATCAGAACGCCGCGCTGCGTCAGTTCAGCAATATCGCGGGACCGAAGCGCATCATGCTGTATCCCGCCGGGCACAGCCAGCCCTCCGTCCGGGCACAGCGCGACGAATTCGACGACACAATCGCCCGCTGGCTCGCGTACTGGCTGAAGGATGACGCGTCCAGTGCGAGCGTCGCATCCCCTGACAGCGCGGTCGTATTCTACGACGCGGGTTCGGGCGAGCGCCTGGTCTTCGCGGCGGACGACACCGGGCAATGGCTCGATGCGAACTCCGTCCTTCCGGAAAACATGCAGCCCGTGCGCCTGTATTTTACGGACGACGGACTGCGCACGGAGGCACAGACGACACCGGGCCGCAAAACCATCAGCTATGTCAACCTTCTCGGTTCCCAGCCACAGATATTCCGCAGCCACGGTCCGCTGACCCCGGGCGCGTCCGCGCGCATCGCCGCACGGCCGGGGTATTTCGAAGTGCGCGGTGGCGGGACCGGATCACAGATACAGTTCAACCTGCTCCTCTTCGATGTCGACACTGTCGCGAACACGCGTATTCCGATCACGCGGGCGCATGTGCAGCTTCCCGGCACCGCGGACACCACCGTTCGGGTGGAACTGAACTCCGCACCCCATACCATCGCTCCGGGACATCTCATTGAAGCGCAAGTCGATGCGGGCATGGCCCTGCTCCCGAGCCAGGACAACAACTTCGGCAATTATGTCCTCGGGCCGGTGGACAATTCCACCACGCATCTCGTGTGCGGCGGCGATGCTCCCTGGTCGCACATTACGCTCTACATGTACACCGACGGACCGGTGCACGCGTCCGCACCACCGATCGCGCAGAACAGCAGAATCACCTCGCACTGGCCGCAGCCCGCACGAAGCTCCGTTTCGATCGAATACTCGCTCGCACAGGCGGAAGCCTGTCGGCTCTCGGTCTATGATTCGCGCGGAAGGGAGGTCGCAGTCCTGCACACCGGGCAGCGCAGCGCCGGCACGCATCATGCGAACTTCCGGGCGGGAGACCTGCCGGCCGGACTGTACCTCGCTGTCCTTCGCGCCGGCGACGTGACCGACCGCCGGAAGATCCTTCTGATGAAATAGTCCCGAAACCGTATTTCACTTGATATGACACGGCCCGTGACGCGGCGCAGAAATGCGCCGGCGCACGGGCCGCTGCACGATGGCGCGTGTCGGATCAGTGTACGAACTGCTCCGCATAGTATTTGGCCGTGAGCTTTTCGCCCGTCGCCTTTTCAATCATGTCATTCCAGTGCATGGTCGCGCCCGGCTTGAACACATTGTCGACGAGGTAGCGTCCCACGGCGGGATTCCCCGCGTATACCTCGCGTGCCGGATTCGCATCAGGCACCACGTCGCGGCAGATTTTCGCATGCAGCTGCGAGGCGAGCAGTTCGCCCATCAGGTAATTGTGATAATACGCGGGATACAGCGCCACGTGTATCTTCGTCGCCCAGTCCGGCGCATCACGTCCTTCGGGTTTGCGAATCATCTGGTAGCGCTCGACGAGCTCCCACCAGAGTGCGTTGAGATCCCGGTCGGGATTTTCATACATGGCTTTTTCGAAGCGGTACATAACCTGCGCCCAGCGGCTGAAGACGAGCTGTTCGAGCCGAAGCGCTGCTTTCATGTCCCCGGCCACGGGATTCACCTTTTCGGCAGGAACATCGGCCACCTTCTCCAGCCAGACGGGATTGCTGGCCAGGCGTCCGAAGAGCATGGCGATGGCTTCCGTGGTGAAGGTATGCGCCGGCTCCCGCAGAACCCAGGGGACGGTGCGGTCGTTGAACTTGTCGTACACCGCATGACCGTATTCATGCAGGGTGGTGTTCATCCAGTTGTAGCTGGGCTTGATGTTGCAGACCACACGCACATCGCCCTCGCGGTCGATATCCGTGCAGTATGCGTGCTGGTATTTCCCTTCCTTTTCATACAGATCGCTTTTCTCCACGAGGTCATCGATCAGGAGTTCGAGTCCCGCGAAGTATGAAGTCGCAAGCCCGGCGATGTCCTTGTCCTCATAGAACACGTCGAGGTCCGTGTCGAAGATTTTCGGCGCTTCCTGGAAAAATCTGTTCTGGTAATGCCACGGCATGAGCGCCTCTGTTTCGATGCCGTACCTGGCGGCGAGTTTCGCGTCCATCTGCCCTTTCAGCTCCGCGAATGCGCCCCGGGTGAGATCGTCGAGCTCGTCGAACAGCAGGGCGATTTCTTCGGGATCCTGCTCGCTGAGTTCGAGCTGCATCGCGTGATAGTTGGAGAATCCGAGTTCCCGCGCCGCTTCATTGCGCATGTTCACGAGGTGCAGCACGTCCGCGGCAACCACCGGACCGATGTTCTTGCTCGCGCGCCATGCCGCTTCGAGCTCGGCATTGTCATGAGAGGTGCGCAGCAGTTCTTCGATCTCATTGTCGGTGTACTTCTTCCCGTTCACCTCCGCGCGGAAGGTGGAGAATTTCTTCTCATTCTCCGTCTGCAGGCGGATCATGGCCTCGAGTTTCTGTTCGTCGATCTGTTTCTCGAGGTAGCTGTGATAGAGCACCTCGAGCTGCCGGGCGAGCAGGGGATCGGTCACCGCACGTGAATCGCGGATGGACTTGAGCTTCGTGAAGTCCTCGGTGTCAGCATACACCTTGCTCAGCAGCAATTCAAGATCGGCCGCCTTCTGATAATCCTCCTCACGGCCCGATATCGACGCATCGAAATACGCGATCGCCGCATCCTTGCTCAGCGGCCGCACAGTCTGTTCAAAATCGGTGATAAATGCTTTGAGTTCCTGTTCCATCTGTTCCTTTTCCGTTGTTCCGCAGGACGTCATCATGCCCGCGAGCACGACGACGCTGACGATAAAACTCAATCGATGCATGCAACCTCCATGATGCGCATGTTCATTTCAATGATGCAAAAAATACACAGCCTCATCCACAATTCCGATGCTTCAAAATAACACGAGCTTCCACGGAAGCATGGGCATTCTTCCCTGCCCCTGTAACCTTCAACTTTCTGAAGTGTTATATTCCCAGCACGCAGTTCATACGAAGCAGAGACTGTATGGACAACTGGTATTGAGAACATCGTTGCCGTCGCCATATGTCCGGAAAATCCACACATTCCACCCCGGACGCTGAGCTGTTTTCCTGCCTTGCTGGCGAAAAGGAGGCAGCTGAGGCCGCGTTCTCCGAGCTGTACGCCCGGTACTCGGGACGGGTATATGCGTACTGCCTTCGTTTTCTCGGCAACCGCGACGAAGCACAGGATGTGTATCAGGAAACGTTCATACGGTTTTACGAATGCGCGAAGCAGGACAGGGAAATGACGAATGTCCCCGGATTCCTGCTCAAAATAGCGAGAAACCTGTGTCTGAACACGCGGAGAAACAAAAAGCGCACGGTGGAGTTCGAGGATTATCAGTACCTCGTGCAACCGAAATCAGCGGAGACCTCGGAGTTCCTGCAGCTGATCACGACGGCGCTGGACATGATACCCGACGATTACCGAGAGGTTTTCATTCTCCGCGAATACGAAGGACTCAGTTACGCGGAGATCGCCGAGGTGGTCGATTCCTCGCTCTCAAACGTGAAAGTCCGGATTTTCCGGGCGAAGCAGAAGATTCGCGACATACTCACACCATACATCCGCGAATTCAGTGAAGACGTTTAAAAGAAGCAAACGCATAGATACGGTGACAGAACGATGAACGAACATCAGGAATTCATGGACCAGCGCATGCTGCACTCCTTCCTCGACGGAGAGTTGGACAGCGCACACGAGGAGGTCCTGTTCCGCACCCTCTCCTCCAATCCGGATCTTCGGACGGAAATGCAGGACAACCTCGCGATTCGCAAAGCAATTCAGCACGACACGGACGCCTTCACGCCGCCTGCGGCAGCCACCGCTGCGGTATTCGGCGCACTGGGCTTCAGCATCCCCTCCGCCAGCGCCATGGCTGCCGGAGCCGCTGCTTCCGGCAGCCTTTCACGGCGATTCTGGATGTCCGCCGGTTCCGCCGTTCTCGCCGTGGCAGCCGCCGTGCTTCTGTATCTGCAGTTCCCGCTGCCCGCGGAAATTGACACGGAACGCATCGTGAGCCTTCCTGCGGCTGAACTGACCGTGCGTGAACTTCCGGCGCTCGGAGACCTCTCCGTCGCCACCCCTGCGGCAGCAGTGCCCGCGGCGGCACCAACCGTTGCAGTCGCCGAACAGGCTGCGGCTCCCCTCCTGCGCGAAGCAGAACAGACCCTGACGCTGCGGCCCCTCGGCACACTGGCACAACGCGGCAGCAACCGGAACGAGGTCCGTTATGTGAGCGGAGGACCGATGCACATGTATGAAGTAATTCCGGTAGCGTCCGGACTCACTCTTCAGGTCCGCAACGTGGCGCTGCGTGCGAATCCCGCGCCGAGTACGGTATCGCAGTCGGAACCCTGGTTCCGCAACGTGAATCTCGGGTTGATGTACGCGCTTTCGGACAACCACAGCATCGGAATCGAGGCCGGACAGGAAGCATTCCCGCAGAAATTCAACGGAATCGAAGATGGTGGAGCCGTGCGGTACGAGCAAAATCCACTGGCATACTGGGCGACGGCTGTATACCAGTTCAACGGAGATGCCCTGCTCCCGCACGTCCACCCCTTCGTACAGTTCCAGGTCGGCGGCGCTTTCCAGCTTGGCGGACTCGCACGCGCGACGGCCGGCATCAAGTTCAAGCCCTTCGAGCGCATCGCCATCGTGATGGGCGCCGAAGGCAGCATGCTGCTGTACCGTTTCCAGGGCAGCTGGTTCCAGACCGACAAGCTCGGGCTCACCTACGGACTCGCGTATGAATTTTAAGCACCGACACGGTTTCGGATGCCTGGTTGCAGCCTGCGTCGTCCTGCTGTTCGCCAGCGCCTGCGACTCGCCGCTCGATGTCGAGACACCGCGCAATCGCTACGCCGACAATGTGTCCGTGCTCCCAGGGGAGGATATCGGTACGCCGGTATCCGTCGACATACCGATCGACACCACCGGCGGGAAATGGACGCCCGCCCACTTTTCCGCTGCACTCGTGCTCGATGCCAGCGGAAGTATCACCAGTGAAATGAACCAGTACCTCCGGCAGTCTGCAAACGCCTTCCTGGACTCGCTTGACGGTGTTCTGGACGAAGGCGTCGTGGTGCATTTCAACGGGACGGCGACGATCGCCCAGAGCCTGACGAGCGATGTTTCCGCGCTGCGCGCTGCGGTGAACGCACTGCCGCGAACCGGCTCCACGGCGATGTGGGACGGTCTCTCCTACGCCATGCAGGAACTCGCCGACAAGGGCAGTCATGAGAGAAAGGCGGTCATCCTCATCACCGACAGCGACGACAATGCCAGCGTATTCGCGACGCCGTCCAAGGTCCTCGCATACGCCGGAGAGCACGATATCATGGTCTATACCATCACCCTCCATCTGACAAGCCGTGAACTGGTGCTGCGCAACATCGCACAGCAAACCGATGGTCGACATTATTCCCTGCCGGAGCTGTATTCTCTGCAAAGCATCTACAGAGAGGTCGCCGCACTGCTTCGAAATCCCTGATCACGCAGCAATACACTGCACGGGGCAGCCGCCCCATCACGTATCGGAGAGGTATCGTTATGAAATTTTTCGGGAGCGTCATCGCCTTCCTGGCGATGATGGCAGCAGGCACCGCGTTCGGACAGCCGACGGCGCGGATTACAACGATGCATGTCGTCCAGGGACAGCCGGAAGCGCAGCTGACATTATCCGTCAAGTGCGCCGACGAGGTGCAGTACATCCTCACCCGCGACCAGCTCAGCATCACCGACAACGGTGAACCCGTCGAGGAATTCTCGATCGTGGAAAGTTCGTCACCCGCCGTTCGCAATCCGATCTCCGCCGCGCTGGTCTTCGACGCCAGCGGGAGCATGACCGGTACCGGGAACGCCGGTGCGAAAGCAGCGGGCCTCGCTTTCGTCGGCCTCATGGACTCCACGACCGACGAGGCAGCGGTTTTCTATTTCAATACGACAGTCATACTGACGCAGCAGATGACCGGCAATACATCCGCCCTCACACAGGCCGTGAACGGTCTGCCGGCCGCGGGCGGGACCGCCGTCTGGGATGCGATCTACGCGGGCATTCTCGAAGTCGACGGATCGGCGAGCAACAGCAAGCGCGCCGTCGTCGCGCTCACGGACGGTGGAGACAACTCCAGCACGCGGACGCCGGCGGAAGTCATCGCCCTTGCCCAGCAGAAAAACATCCGGGTCTTCACGATAGGCCTCGGTTCCGCGATCAACGCGACCGAACTGCAGAGTATCGCCCAGCTCAGCGGCGGCCTGTACTACCAGACACCCAGTGCGTCCGAGCTGCAGAACATTTTCACGACGATCGCCACCTTCATGGGACGCGGCTTCGACGAGCACACCGTGGCATTCGTCTCCCCTGATCCCGATGCGGAAACGCATCTGCTCGAGATTCGCGTCCGTGCCTGCAACGACATCGCGGAAGCCACACACAGCGAGGCCGCCGTCACGGGCGTCACCTCAGTTACCGCTGCTGCGTACGCCGCTCCCGCGCAGCTGGAGCTCGCACAGAACGCACCCAATCCGTTCGCAGCGGGTGCCACAACGATGATCCCCTTCTCGGTGCATGGCACCGGCGGACAGCATGTGAAACTTGAAGTGTACGATCTGCTCGGACGCCGCGTCGCGACTCTCCTCGACAGACCACTCTCCCGGGGCCTGCACTCCGCGCGATTCCAGGCGACGGGCCTGTCTGCTGGCATGTACCTGTATCGCCTCAGTGCCGGGGAGACCATGCGCACGCGAATGATGCTGATCCGGTAAAACGCTCCCGGTTTTTCGACAGTACAGCAGAGGCTGTCCGCACAATGCGGACAGCCTCTGAACGTTTATGGGACGGCGCTCGCATCCGGGCAGAGCACCAGAAGGGCGCGATCAGCCTCGCGTCGCTTTTTCCATGAACTCCATGGCGCGGCGAACGAAGTCCATGGGGTTCTGCAGATTGTCTTCAATCAGCAATGCGCCGTCGTAGATCTGCTCCACCGACTCCTTCAGTACTGGACTCTCGTGATCCTGCGCGTTGATGTCGGCGAGGTTTTTCACGAGGGGATGACGCAGGTTGACCTCGAGGATTTTCTTCGCGCCGCTGTAATCTTTGTTCATCATTTTCATCATGCGTTCCATCTGCGCGTCCATGCCTTCCTTGCCGACGACGAGTGTCGCGACACTGTCGACGAGACGGCGCGATTCGATCACGTCCTCGACACGATCCCCGAGAATTTCCTTGAAGCGCGTGAGAATGTCTTTCGCCTCCTTGCCCTTCAGCGTCTCCGCGCTTTCCTCCTCGCTCGCGTCCTTGTTGAGATCGATATCCGCCTTCTCGATGGAAACGATGTTCTTTCCCTCGTATTCGGGAAGCGAGGTCACGGTGAAGAGATCCACCGGATCCGTGAGGAACAGAACTTCGATGGCGTTTTTACGGAAGTACTCGAGGTTCGGGTTTTTCTCCACCACATCTCGGCCCTCACCCGTGATGTAGTAGATTTCCTTCTGTTCCTCGCTCATGTCCGAAACGTACTGCTTGAGCGATGTGAAGGCACCGGCATCGGTTTTACTGGTTTCGAAGCGAAGGAGGTCCACGATGCGGTCCTTGCTGCCGAACTCCGTCGTCAGTCCGAGTTTGAGATAATTCCCGAATTTCCGGAAAAACTCATTGTACTTGTCCGCATCGGACTTGCTCCAGTCCTCGAGCATGCCGAGAATGCGATTGGTGATGATCTCACGCATTTTTGCCGTGACGGGGCTCGACTGTGTGACTTCGCGCGACACGTTCAGCGGCAGGTCTTCGGTGTCAACCACGCCTTTTACGAAGCGCAGGTATTCCGGGACGAGATCCTTGCAGTCGTCCTGTATGAACACGCGGTTGACATAGAGATGCAGCGATTTCTCCTCGCGGGGATCGAAATAGCCGAAGGGCGGCTCGGAAGGAATGAACACGAGCGCCTTGAAATTCACCCGTCCTTCGATGTGCAGGTGCAGGTGATCGAGCGGCTCGCGGAAATCGTTCGCGACAAACTTGTAGAATTCGTCAAGCTCTTCTTTCTGCAGGTCTTCCTTCTTCCGCTGCCAGAGCGCGGAAACACTGTTCACTTTCTCCTTGCCCACGTAGATGGGGAAATCGACGAAATTCGAGTACTTCTTGATGATGTCCTTCACGCGGAAGTCGCTCGCGAGATCTTTTGCATCCTCTTTCAGCGTGAAC
>CAJXSA010000048.1 GCA_913060595.1 uncultured Ignavibacteria bacterium | reverse complement strand
AGCTCCCAGGTCTTGCCGAGATCGGTGCTCCGGAGCACACCGCTGCGCTGCGTGCCGACGAGCAGAGTGCCGCGATCACGGGGATCGAAGGCCACACACTTGAGATTGGGGAATTGTATGCCGCTGCTGCGGTCCGTCCACGAGCGTCCGCCGTCTGTGCTGATACGAATGCCGTCACGGTGGCTGTACGCGGCGATATGCGAAGGATCTTGCGGGTGCACCGCGAGTCCGGAACAGGAGAAGGATGCGAGGCCGCTGCGCGACCACGTCCTGCCCCTGTCAGTGGATCGGAACACACCGTCGTTGGTGGCGATGAGCATGCCGGACGGAAGGGAAAGCAGGTCTGTCACGTATGTGGCGTCCGGCACGGGGAGACCGGCGCTGCGCGGATGCCACTGTGCGCCCCCGTCCGAGCTCTGGTATACCCCGCGCACGGTCGCTGCCCAGTACAGGTCGCCGTCGATGTGCACATCGAGCACGGTTGGCAGCTCCCATCCGCTGATGAGTTTCCACTGCTGCCCGGCGTCGCGTGTTTCGAGCACCCCGTAATCCGTGGCGAGAAGAATATGTTCGATGTTCGCCGGGTCGACCGAGAACGCGCTGACGGCGCTGGTGACCCAGCCGCGGCTGGTCCAGCTTTCTCCGCGATCGGTGCTGACCGCGAATCCCTGGTACACCGGAGCCGCTTTCGACACGTTCGTGGGCGGGGGAGCGAAGTAGAAGCTCGCATAGAGCAATCCCTCCTGCGCATGCAGCGGGCGTTCGGCGGAGCAGGCGATGAAGAGAAGAAAAACGAAAGCGGAAACAGTGCTGCGACGCATTGCTAATAATCCTCGCTGTCCACGCGCTGAATGTCAGCGCCAAGGTTTCGGAGTTTGAGTTCGATGGCCTCGTAGCCGCGGTCGATGTGATAGACGCGGAGCACTTCGCTGCTGCCGCGCGCGATGAGTCCGGCGATGATCAGCGATGCGCTGGCGCGCAGGTCGGTGGACATCACCGTGGCGCCGGTCAGCGTCTCGACGCCGTGCACCGTTGCCGTGTTTTTGGTCACGTCGATACGTGCTCCGAGGCGCTGAAGTTCCGGGACGTGATTGAAACGGTCGAAGTACACGGTGTCGGTGATGACGGAGCTGCCGTTCGCGGTCGCCATCATAGCCATCCACTGCGCCTGCATGTCGGTCGGGAAACCGGGATAAATCGCGGTGGTGGCGTCGATCGCCGTGAGCGCTCCGTCGCTCTGCAGGGTGATCGTGTTCTCGGTAACGGAAATGTCGCAGCCCGCCCGGCGGAACAGCTCGAGCACCGCGGTCAGATGCTCATGACTGACGTTCTCGAGTGTGATATTGCCGCCGGTCGCGGCGGCGGCGGCGAGAAAAGTCCCGGCCTCGATGCGGTCGGGAATGTTGCTGTCGTCGGCGGGATGCAGATCGTCGACGCCTTCGATGGTCAGGCAGTTCGTGCCAATGCCGTCGATATGCGCACCCATGCGCCGAAGGAAGTGTGCGAGCTGGGTGATTTCGGGTTCGACCGCGGCGTTGCGCAGGACAGTGCTGCCCTGTGCGAGGACAGCGGCCATCAGCGCGTTGCCCGTGGCGCCGACGGAGGAAATCTCGAATTGTATTTCCGCTCCCCGCAGACGGTCGGCCCGCGCGATGACATAGCCGCCCTCGATGGTGATTTCCGCTCCGAGCGCCTCCATCGCGCGGAGATGCAGGTCCACCGGACGCGGTCCCCATGCGCAGCCGCCGGGATACGATACGCGCGCGTGTCCGTAGCGGCCGAGAAGGGGACCGAGCACGTAGAAGGAGGCACGCATTTTCTTCACCATCTCGTACGGTGCTTCCTGGCTGTGCACATGCGCGGTGTCGAGCTCTATCGTCGTGCCCGGATGCCGTATGTCCACGCCCATTGTTTCAAGCAGTGTGGACATGGTGGAGATGTCCCGCAGTCGCGGGGTGTTCGCAAGGCGGCATGGTCCCGCCGCCAGAAGGGTGGCAGGCATCAGGGCCAGCGAGGCGTTTTTGGCGCCGGAAACGGTCACACGTCCCTCGAGACGATTTCCGCCGCGCACGATGAATTTGTCAAGTGATGGCAATTGGATTCGCTTGCGTGTCGTTGCGACAATACTGGCCCAAAGTACGTGAAATGCGCTGTTCAATGCAATGCATACCGCCGCACCGCGTTTGCGGTCCCTCCGGCATTTGCCTATATTTTTGCAATTCGTTTTGTCATCATACCCGGACAGATTCCATGGGAAACTACGGCAGCTATTTTGTCAGCGCCCTGCGTCAGCCGGTGAGCCTCACCGTACTGGCGGGACTCGGCATGATCAGCCTCGTGTCTATGAACCCTCTCCCGATTCTTATCGGTCTCGCCGGGAAAGCCGCGTTCGTGACCGTGGCGCCGATGCTTCCGGCGTGGCGGCGCAGCGTTGACGCCTGCGAGGAAAAGCGCAAGCTCACGGAGAGCCAGAACAAGGCGAAGGAAATGCTGCGTCGTCTGCCCGATGCGGATCAGCGCCGCTATCACGCGCTCATGCAGACGGCCGTCAGCATTCGCGAGAATTACGCACGATACAATGACGCCAGTCGCAGCTACCTCGAGCAGTTGTCCGAGCGACTTGATGGCATGCTGCTCCGCTACCTTCGCATGCTGATTGCGGAAAACAACTACACGGGACATCTCAGCAAGAACAGCGCGGGTGAGATGGACCGCCGCATCGGCGCCCTGCAGCAGGAGATGGCGCAGGACGACGAGCGCGTACGCAGCATCAAGGAGAAGCAGCTCGCGATTCTGGAGCAGCGGAAAGGCAAGCTCATCAAGGCCGAGGCCGACCGGTCGGTGCTCGGCGCGCAGCTGAGCACGCTGGAAGAACTCATGAATCTGCTCAAGGAGCAGGCCATCACGATGAAGGAACCCGATGAGATGAATGCGCAGCTCGATTCTCTCATGGCGGAAATCGAACACACTGAAGACACCGTAACCGCACTCGAATCCTCCTTTGAAACGCTGTTCGACCGTGAACTGCGCGCCGCCGAGGAAGAGCAGAAGCGGTTGCAGTCCGAATAACTACGGAGAACTCCACCCATGTCTGAAAAGAACCGCAAGCGTCTTCACGAATTACGCGAGCTCTCCGCACAGGGCGGCGGCGAGAAGCGCATCAAGGCCCAGCATGACAAGGGCAAATTCACCGCGCGCGAGAGACTGGAAATTCTCCTCGATCGCGGCAGTTTCGAGGAGATCGACGCGTTCGTGCGGCACCGGTCCCATGATTTCGGACTGGACAAGCAGCATTACTACGGCGACGGCGTTGTCACCGGGAGCGGCAGGATAGACGGCCGTCCGGTTTTCGTGTTCAGCCAGGATTTCACGGTGTTTGGGGGATCTCTTTCCGAGGCACATGCCGAGAAAATCTGCAAGATCATGGACCTTGCGATGAAAGTCGGCGTCCCCGTGATCGGGCTCAACGATTCCGGCGGGGCGCGCATCCAGGAAGGTGTCGTCAGTCTCGGCGGATATGCGGACATCTTCCTTCGCAACACCCTCGCTTCCGGCGTCGTGCCGCAGATCAGCGCCATTCTCGGACCCTGCGCCGGCGGCGCGGTGTATTCCCCGGCCATCACCGATTTCGTGTTCATGGTCGAGCAGAGCAGCTACATGTTCGTCACCGGTCCCAATGTCGTCAAAACCGTCACGCACGAGGACGTCACTTCGGAGGACCTCGGTGGTGCGATGACACATGCAAGTAAAAGCGGTGTGGCGCATTTCACACACGAGAATGAGGTGCAGTCATTGACGCAGCTGCGCCGGCTGATCAGCTTCATTCCGCAGAACAATATGGCCTGTCCTCCGCGCATCCCGACAACCGACGATCACGCGCGAAAGGACGAGTCCCTGAACGACATCATCCCGGACAATCCGAACAAGCCGTATGATATGAAAGACGTCATTGCGCGTACCGTGGATGACGGGGATTTCATGGAAGTGCAGGAGCATTACGCCGCGAACATCGTCGTCGGCTTCGCGCGCTACGACGGGCGTTCGGTGGGCATCGTCGCGAATCAGCCCGCGGTGCTCGCAGGCGTGCTCGACATCGACGCATCATTGAAGGCGGCGCGTTTTGTTCGTTTCTGCGACTGCTTCAACATTCCCCTCGTCGTGTTCGAAGACGTTCCCGGATTTCTCCCCGGGACGGACCAGGAGTGGCGGGGCATCATCAAGCACGGTGCGAAACTGCTGTATGCGTTCGCTGAGGCGACGGTTCCGAAAATCACCATCATTACGAGGAAGGCGTACGGGGGCGCATACGACGTCATGAACTCCAAGCATATCCGCGGCGATTTCAATTTCGCCTGGCCCTCGGCGGAGATCGCGGTGATGGGGCCGAAAGGCGCGGTGGAAATCATATTCAAGAAGGACATCGCCGCCGCAAAGGATTCCGAGCGCGCGCTCGAGGAGCGCATCGAGGAGTACCGGGACAAATTCGCCAATCCTTTCATCGCCGCGGAGCGCGGATATATCGACGACGTGTTCGAGCCGATGGAAACGAGGCCGCGCATCATCCGCGCTCTCGATATTCTCGAGAACAAGGCGGATACGAACCCGCAGAAAAAGCACGGGAACATCCCGCTGTAAGACAGATGTGATGCGATCAGGGGGGAGGAGTCAGCGAAGGAGGACGACGCGCGACTCCCGGCGCAGCGCCGTCGATATTTCGAGAATGTAGCTGCCGGGGGAAAAACCTGTCATATCCACGGGGATGTCACGCATGCCGTCCTGTGCCGCGTCGCTGCTGCTGTTGAGCAGGATGCGCCCCGCGAGATCCCTGATACGCAGCTGCACGGGACCGGCGCGCTCCATCTGGATGCGGACGCTCCCCGTATCGCGCAGCGGGTGCGGGGCGACGCTGCGGATGAGCGCCCCCCGGGAGCGCTGCGGCAGGGGATCGGCACTGACGAGGTCGGCGAAGAAATACTCGAGCGCGTCATCGATGTGCGCGCGCCAGTTGCCCCAGCTGTGCCCCTCGTGATGCTCCTGGTAGAGGTGATCGTATCCTCGGTTGCGAAGGACGGGGATGAAATTTCGGACGAGGGACAGCAGCACAGGAATATCGTACGTGCCGAGATCGAGATACAGACGCAGCGGCAGCGCGGGCCCGTCGCGGAAGGTCTCGTATATGTCAGGAATGATGTTGCTCGACTGGGCGGCGGCGTTGCCGAAGCACTCCGGGTAGCGCATCGCGGTGTAGAGCGCGATGTTCCCGCCATTCGACGAGCCCATCACCGCGCGGGCGGCAGGATTGCTGCTCGTCCGGTAGCTGCGGTCCACCGCCGCCATGACTTCTTCCACGACAAAAGCCGCGAAGGCGTCGCGTCGCGATCCCGCGTATTCTTCGCTGCGGTCGACGGCGGGGAGAAAGACGGCGATGCACGGGGGAATGCGGCGCTCGTATATGAGGTTGTCGAGTATCGTGGCCGTGCGTGCGAGGGACCAGTAATCCAGTCCGTCGTGAAACAGCACCACCGGGTAGCGTTCCTCGGACTGGTCGTAGCCGGCGGGAAGATAGATGCGGGCTTCACGCGTATTCTGCAGCGCGGCGCTCGTGAACTGCGTGTCCACCATGCTGCCTGTCGGAATGTTCTGCCGCGGCTGAATTTCAGATGGAGGTTCGTAGGCTGGCATGCGCAGTTCCGAGTTCGGGCCATAGCCACCGGTAATCGTGAGCGGATTGCGGGGATCCAGAATCCAGTTCTCGTCGACGATGAACTTGTAATCGAGCCGCGCATCCGCTTCGTACCGTTCACTGCGATACCACAGCGTCGTCGTCGACAGCCGGGAAAACGATGCGCCGGTGGCGGACCAGTTGTTGGCGTCCCCCACCAGCGTCACCTCTTCCGCGTTCCCGGTGTACAGAAAATGCACGAGCGAGTCACCCTGAATGAACGGATACCCGGGGACCACGGTGAGAAAGCTGTCGACCAGGAACTGCCTGCGCTGTTCAGGGGCGGTATTGACGCGAATGAGGAATTCGGAAAAATCCTGCGCCACGGCAGCCGCAGGCAGAAGGAAGAGGAAGATCACGTAGGTCAGGCGAAGCATGTGGTGCGATTACGTGCAGAGGTTATTGTGTCGATTTCTTCTGAAGTCGTTCGATGATATCGGGCCGGTGCAGCTCGCGCAGTGCGTCACGGCCGATCCAGCGCGCGGACGTCGATTCACGCTGCGTCAATTCCTCCGCAACGGTGAGAGCGCTTTCTCGAAGAGCGAGGCTGCGCTTGCCTATCTGCCGCAATGCCCAGTTGACCGCCTTCTTCACGAAATTCCGCTCGTCATCAGCGGCTGCGGTTATCAGGGACATCCAGTCGACGAACTGTTCATCGCCCAGCGTCCGTGAATGAACCGCGAGGCTGGCGATGAGAGCGAAGGCGGCGCGGCGGACGAATTCTTCCTCGCGTGCGGACCACGCCATGATTTTCTCCGCCGCATACGGCGTGCGGGAGAACAGATTGTTGCAGACCTGGTCGGTGAGATCCCAGCTGTTGAAATCTCCGGCCCATGTGTCCATCTGATCTGGACGCACGGCCGTGGCATCGTCGACGAAGGCACAGAGAAGACGCGCGTCATGAATTTCCGTCCGCCAGAGCGCCAGGGCGAGCGTGTGATCCTTCCCGATCGTCTTCGCCAGCGAACGGATCGCAGGCATGGAATTCCCGAATGCACGGGATGTGTTGATTCCATACCGCGCCATTCCCTCGAGCCTTGCTGCATCGCCCGTGCGAGACAACTCCTCCAATATGTCAGCAACATTGTCCGCGTCACTCATCTCTCAATATGAAATGATTCCTCTTTTTTTCAAACCGGTTCGATATTGACTTTTCAGTGATAAATAACTACACTTCATCTGATTATTTAAACTTGAAATAATATGAAAACCACGAAACAATACGGGAAACACGCGGACGCCGCGCTGGGCATGTGGGTCAAGCTCGCGCGCGCGTATGCGACCTTCAACAGGGAAACCGTCAAGGATATTCGCCGTTATGGACTCACGCAGCCGCAGTTCGGGGCTCTTGAGTGCCTCGGGCACCTTGGAGCGATGACCATCGGGGACCTGAGCAGAAAAATGCTCGTCAGCGGCGGCAACATGACCTGCGTCGTGGACAACCTCGAGAAGGAAGGCCTCGTGCGCAGGGAGCATTCTCATGAAGACCGGCGCGCTGTCATCGTTGCGCTCACGGAAAAAGGGGATACGCTGTTTCAGGAAATTTTCCCCGAACACGCTGAACGCATCACACAGCTCGCCGCAGTACTGAGTGAGGCGGAACAGGCGGAACTGTCGCGACTGCTGAAGAAACTCGGACAAGCGCTCGCAGACTGATATTTTTTTCTCCATATATTTTAAACTTAAAGCATAATGAGAGGATACAATGATTCGCATACAGAAAGCAGAAGCACGCGGACGAACGAAGACATCCTGGCTTGACAGCAGGCACAGTTTTTCCTTCGGACAGTATTACGACGAGGAGCACATGCATTTCGGTCCGCTCCGCGTGCTCAACGACGATGTCGTGCAGGGTGGCGGCGGTTTTCCGACGCATCCGCACAGGGAAATGGAGATCCTCACCTACGTCGTGTACGGCACTCTGGAACACAGGGACAGCACCGGCGGACACGGGGTCATTCGTCCGGGAGAGCTGCAGCGGATGACGGCGGGCACGGGAATCACGCATTCGGAATTCAATCATTCGCAGACGGAGGAACTGCGTTTTCTGCAGGTATGGATGTTTCCCGCGGAGGAAGGGTTGACGCCGGGATACGAGCAGCGGGCATTTCCGCGCGAGGCGCGAAGCAACGCGCTGCTTCCGGTGGGAGCGCAGGATGGCGCAGGGGATGCCCTGACGCTTCATCAGGATGCCGAAATGCTTGTCGCGCATCTTGACGCGGGGCATTCGGTGGAACATTCGTTCGGGAAGGGACGCGGGGGATATCTTTTCGTCATCGACGGTGAGGTTGAAGCCCCTGGCCACCGCATGCGTCGTGGTGATGCGCTGCTGCTGACCGATGAGGAAGGTATTCGTATCACAGCGCATGAGGAAAGTGAAATCGTGCTGTTCGATGTTACGCTCAGCGGCTTCTGAGCGGGGAAGAGCACACATGCGGCAGCTGCACGGCGCCGGAGCTGATTTCAGCTTCGGCGTTTGTGTTTTTTATGCTACTTTTAGCCCATGCGCACAGCTTTGAGGACGCGTTGAAAGTCTCGCTTTTTATTCCGTGCATGACAGACCAGCTTTTTCCCGAATCGGGCATGAACATGATTCGTGTGCTCGAACGCATCGGGGTGGAGGTGCAGTACGATCCCAGGCAGACCTGCTGCGGACAGCCTGCCTTCAACACCGGATATCATGAAGAGAGCCTCGTTCTAGCGGAGCGATTTCTCGATATCTTCGACGGTGACGGATCGGATAGGATCGTGGCGCCGTCCGGTTCGTGCACGACGATGGTGAAGGTGTTCTACGGCGACCTTCTCACCCTCTCTCCGCCGTACCGCGAGAAGGCGGAGCGCGTGCGCGCACGCATTCATGAGTTCACATCCTTCCTGGTCGATGTCCTTGAACACGAAGATGTCGGGGCGGCGTTCGAGGGACGCGTCACGCTCCATGATTCCTGCCATGCGCTCCGGGAACTGCATATCAAGGAGCAGCCGCGGAGACTGCTGCGCCACGTGCGCGGACTCGAACTCGTGGAGATGCAGGCGGCGGAAGTCTGCTGCGGTTTCGGAGGCACCTTTGCGGTGAAATATGCCGACGTTTCTGCGAGCATGGCGGAGGAAAAAATCGAATCGATCGAAGAAACCGGAGCTGATTTCGTGACAGGCGTGGATTCGAGCTGCCTGATGCAGATCGACGGAATGCTGCGCAGGCGCGGCAGCGCGGCGCGCTGCGTCCACATCGCCGACATCCTGGGCGGGAGCGCAGCGTGACCCGGAAAACACCAATACAGCCGGAATTTCTCGATGCGCTGCTGCGGGAACGCATTCATGACGAATCGTTGCGCGGAAATATCAGGCGGGCCACGCAGACTTCGCTCAACAAGCGGCGTGCCGTCGTTTCGGATTACGAAGATTGGGAAACGCTTCGTCAGCTCGCACATGATGTCAAGTCCCATGTCATGGACCACCTTCCGGTGTACATGGCGCGTTTCGCGCAGCGGGCGCGTGAAGCGGGGGCCGTCGTGCATTACGCTTCCACTGCGGAAGAGGCGTCGCGCATCGTCTGTGATCTCGCCGAAGAAACCGGCGAACCTCTCGTCGTGAAGAGCAAATCGATGACGACAGAGGAGATCGAGCTCACTCCGGCGCTGGAGCGACGCGGCCTTCGCACGGTGGAAACAGATCTCGGCGAGTACATCGTGCAGCTCGCAAAAGAGCCGCCATCGCATATCACCGCTCCGGCCCTGCACAAGTCACGAGGCGAAATCGGTGCGCTGTTCGCCGAGAAACTCGGCATTCCCTACACGGACGATCCGCAGGAACTGACCGATATCGCCCGCAAAATACTCCGGGAGGACTTTCTCGAGGCAGGTGTGGGTATTTCCGGTGTGAATTTCGCGGTGGCGGAGACCGGAACGATCTGCGTTGTCGAGAACGAGGGCAATGCGCGGCTGAGCATGAGCCTGCCAAAGCGGCATATCGCCGTCATGGGCATGGAAAAACTGCTCCCGGATTATTCCTCGCTTGCGCTTTTCCTCAATCTCCTTGGCCGCAGCGCGACCGGACAGCGCCTGACCTGCTACACCTCACTGATCACGGGACCGCGTCGGGGGAAGGAATGCGACGGACCGGATGATCTCCATATCGTTATTCTCGACAACGGGCGCAGCCGCATGCTGCAGGATGACAGGCTGCGAGAAGCACTGTACTGCATCCGCTGCGGTGCCTGCATGAACGTCTGTCCCGTATACCAGAAAGTGGGCGGACACGGATACGGCAGCGTGTATTCCGGTCCCATCGGCAGCGTGATCACACCCGTGTTCCGTGGAGAGGAGCGATCCAAAAAGCTGCCGTACGCCTCCTCTCTCTGCGGGGCATGCGCGGAAATCTGTCCGGTGAAAATCGACATTCACCATCATCTCCTTGACTGGCGTCGGCGCATCGTCTCGCATGGACATGTGCCGCTGCGTGAGCGCATCGCGATGAGACTGTTCCTTCTGCTCGCGCGTCATACGACGCTTTTTGATTTCGCGGGACGCCTCGGACGCGTTTTCTCGCCACTGCTGCGAGGAAAGGATGGTGGGCTGCAGGTGCCGGTCTGGAGTCGGACACGCCGTTTTCCCGCGCTTCCACAGCAGTCGTTCAAACAGATGTGGAGGGAGAAAAATGGCAGGTCGTGATTTCCCATTTGCGGGACTCGATACGGACAATGTCGACGCCGCAGCGGCAGACCGGGAGATGGCGGAACTGCGTCGCCGCATTGAAGGCAGCGCTGTGGCAGGGCCCAATGACAGCGTGGAGCGATTTTCACAGCGTGCCACCGAAGCGGGAGCGGTCGTGCTCCGCTGCGCGCGTCCGGAAGACGCCCCCGCGGCACTCGAAGCGCAGCTGAAGGCGCTTGGCCGCGTCGTGCTGGCCGGGGACACGCTGACAAAACGCTGTCGTTTCGATGACTATTACCGTGAACGTTTCCCGGATGTTCAATTCTTCGCTGAGGATGCGCGTCAGGACGCGGAAGGGGAGAAGGCCGTCAAGCATCGCGCGGCAGGAATGGATGCAGGCATCGGCAGTGGCATCGCCGGCATCGCTGACGCGGGAGCGGTCGTCATACGCGCTTCTGAAAACGAACGACGCTCCGTATCTTTGCTTTCCGCGACGCATGTTGTGCTTCTGCCCGTCGATCGCATTCTGCCTTCACTGGTGCATGCCGCATCATTGCTCCGCGAAGAAACCGGCGCGCAAGGACACAGCGCGGTAACAATTGTCGGCGGACCGAGCAAGACTGCCGATATCGAGAAAGTGCTGGTGACCGGCGTGCATGGACCTGGCCGCTTCGTCATCGTGCTTCTCGATCGGACCTGAACCCGTTGACCCCTGTTTTGTTCATACACCACTTTCCACTGAGCAGAGGATTCCATGAGTGACCTGGTTGCAAGACTTCTCCCTGAAATTGAGGAAATACGCGATGAGGACCTTCGTGGCCGCGTTGCCGCGTGCTGGCAGGAAGCGATCGATTTCCGCGGATGGTCGGAAAAACTGCTGCGCAGCATTCCGTTTACGCTTCTGGCGGACAATGTCTCCATCGCGTTCATCGATCATGTTCGCGCCGTCTGCCGCATGTGCATCGCCTGCGACGACGTGCTCAATCAAGTGCACGCCGAGAAGAAAACCCCGGTGAACAGGGATTACCTCGTTGCCGGCGCCCTGCTCGCTGATGTCGGCAAGCTGCTCGAGTACGAGATCATCGATGGGAGTCCCGTCAAGTCAGACTACGGCAAGCACATCCGCCACCCGTTCAGCGGCGTCGGACTCGCTTTCAAGCACGGACTTCCCTCCGAAGTCATGCATATCATCGCCACGCATTCGAAGGAAGGTGCCGGCGAGAAACGGCTGCCGGAAAGCATCATTTTCCATCATGCCGACTTCATCGATTTCGAACTCGTGAAATAGTCCGGTTTTCCATAAGCAGCGGAGCGCAGGAGCAACATGGCACAGAATCTTATCGAAAAGATCGCGCAGCGCTATGCGGTCGATCTGCCGGACGGGACGCTTGTCCGCAGTGGCGATTACATCTACATACAGCCGGCGCATGTCATGACGCATGACAACACCGGTGCGGTGATCCCGAAATTCCGCGGGATCGGGGCGACGCGCATCGCCCGTCCGAGGCAGGTCGTGAGCACCCTGGACCACAACGTGCAGGACACCAGCGACAAGAACCTCGAGAAGTACCGGAACATCGAGGCGTTCGCAGCAGAGATGGGCATCGACTTTTATCCCGCGGGACGCGGGATCGGACATCAGATCATGTGTGAGGAAGGGTATGCCTGGCCCGGCAGCATGGTCGTCGCGTCGGACAGCCACAGCAACATGTACGGCGGACTCGGTTGTCTCGGCACGCCGGTCGTTCGTACCGACGCCGCGGCGCTCTGGGCGACGGGTCGAACCTGGTGGAAAGTGCCGCCCGTCTCACGAGTCAACCTCACCGGCACGCTGCCGGAGGGTGTGACCGGAAAAGACGTGATCATTACCCTCTGCGGCCTGTTCAATGAGGATGAGGTGCTCAACCACGCACTGGAATTTGCCGGAGAGGGCGTCGCCCGCCTCTCCGTCGATCAGCGCCTGACCATCGCGAACATGACGACGGAATGGGGAGCACTCGCGGGCGTATTTCCCGTGGACGACACGGTGATCGCCTGGTTGCGTGCCCGGGCGTCCGTGGTCGCGCAGCGCGGACTCGAGGGCGTTCCTTCGGACGCAGACGGTGACGGCGGTCATCCGCGGATGAATGAAGAGCGCATTGAGGCGCTGAACGCCGATCGGCCCACGGCCGACACGGATGCATTCTACAGCAGGGAAATCACGCTGGATCTTTCCACGGTGCGGCCGCATGTCTCGGGGCCCAATCATGTAAAAACGATGACTTCCGTCGCGGAAATGGAGCAGCGCGGCGTGCCGATTCAGAAGGCATACCTCGTCTCCTGTGTGAACAGTCGCGCGGAGGACATCGCGGAAGCAGCCGCCGTCGTGCGCGGGAAGCACATCGCTGAAGGTGTTTCCTTCTACATCGCCGCGGCATCGAGCGAGGTGCAGGCGGACAGCGAACGAAGCGGTGACTGGCAGGCGCTGCTCGACGCCGGTGCGATACCGCTGCCTCCCGGATGCGGCCCCTGCATCGGCCTGGGCGCAGGACTGCTCGAGGACGGGGAGGTAGGAATATCTGCAACGAACAGAAATTTCAAGGGCCGCATGGGATCGAAAAGCGCCGAGGCGTATCTCGCCTCTCCGGCCGTGGTCGCAGCCAGCGCCATTCAAGGACGCATCAGCGGTCCCGTGCGGCATTCCGTCACAGATCCGCATGCCTCCATTTTGTCCAATGCGAAAACAGGCGTCGACAGTGCGGAGACCGTCATCGTGGATGGTTTTCCGCGCACACTCTCCGGTGTGCTGTTATACTGCCACCAGGACAACCTCAACACGGACGGAATATATCCCGGGAAGTACACCTACGTTGACGATTTCACCGCGGCGCAGCAGGCGGCAGTCGCCATGGAGAATTATGATCCCGCGTTTCAGAACATTGCGCAGGAGGGCGATATTCTTGTCGGCGGGTTCAACTTCGGGACAGGAAGCTCTCGCGAACAGGCCGCCACGGCACTCAAGCATCGCGGCATACGGCTGGTACTCGCCGGTTCCTTCAGCGAGACCTACAAGCGGAACGCGATCAACAATGGTTTCCTGGTCGTCGAAGCACCCGAGCTCGTGGCGGATCTCCGTTCCCGTTTCGGCACGGAACAGGCCACCGTGCGCACAGGCATCGAGGCCACCGTGGATTTCGGCCGCTCGGAGATTACGTTTGAAGACAGGAAATATCCAATCGATCCCGTCGGTCCCGCCGCCCAGGAGCTGATCCTCGTCGGGGGATTGGAAGCATGGGTGAAGGCGGCCATCGCCTGATTTCATACGGACGGACTCATCATTCAATACAGGATACATTCATGGAAAAAAGTGTTTCAAGGCAGATCGCTGAATTCGCCGTGGGGCTTCGCTACGAGGACCTGCCGGAGAATGTCATTCACGAAGTAAAGCGTTATCTCTACGATTCCATCGGCTGCGCCTATGGCGCATCGCACACGAAGGACGTCGGCATCATACGCGATATGTACCTTGAGATGGGAGGGAGTGAAGAGGCCACGGTGTTCGGGTTCGGAGACAAAATGCCCGCGGTCAACGCGACGCTCGTCAACTCCCTGATGATACGCGCGCTGGATTTCAACGACATTTACTGGAAGGAGGATCCCAGTCACCCGTCCGATATCATACCGGCGGCACTGGCGGCAGGGGAGAAAGTCAACGCGACGATGAAAAGCGTCATCACGGCCATTGTGCTCGCATACGAGTTCGAACAGCGACTCTGTGAGTTCGCGGTTCCCGGCGTACGCGAGCGGAAATGGCATCATGCAACACTGACACAGTTTGTTTCACCCATCGTCGCAGGAAAAATCCTGGGCCTGACGGTTGATGAAATGGTGAATGCCATCGGCATCAACGGAAGCCACAACCACACCATCGGCTGTCCGACTGCCGGCAAGCTGACCATGATGAAAAACACCGTCGACCCCATGGCCGTGCAGTCCGGTGTGTTCGCGGCCCTCATGGCGCAGCGGGGGTACAGCGGCACGGAAGCGGTATTCGAGGGCAAGGAAGGATTC